>JBARZO010000245.1:0-17873 GCA_049650165.1 Rubrobacteraceae bacterium | reverse complement strand
GGTTTACGTTGAGGATGTTGGAGAGCAGCTCGCGGAAACCGTCTATCTGCTCCGCGGTTCGGAGCGCGTGGTCGTGGACGTCGCGCAAGTGCCGCAGGATCTCCGCATCCGCGTCGAACGAGTTTTCCTTCGTCAGATGCTCTAGCATTCCCGCCAACGGATGTACCGCTCGACGCAGCGCCAGGACCTCCCGCGAGAGCTCGTAGATGCGGCGAGAGGAGTCGGGTCTCTCCCCGAATACCTCGGCTTCGATCTCTTCTATATCGTTGCCCAGCTCTTCGACCACCGGCTCGTAGTCGTCCACGATATGGTCCAACACCCCGTACAAGACGGCTGCCGGTCCCCGTCTTAGCAGATCCGGCTCGGACTCCAATCTCTGGCGAACCGCTCCTAGCGACGGGGCTCTGTCGTGACGCACGGTCAGAACGAAGCTTCGGCCCAACAGGACGTGGACTTCGCTAAACTCCACCGCCTCCGGCTTTTCCAGGTAGTGGGCTGGTTTGAGAACCAGAAACAGTGAGTCGCCGTAGTGTTCCAACTTGGATCTCTGGTGGGCTTCGATCACGTCTTCTACCGCCAGCCCGTGCAGGCCGAAATCCTGCGCTATCGTATCGAGATCCTCTTCCGTCGGCTCGTAGAGGCTGATCCAGGCGAACCCATCCCTCTCCCGACAAACTTGGAGCGTCTCTTCTAAAGGAGGAGGCTCCGTCCGGCGTCCGTCAGTGTAGATGGCGTTGTCTACGATCATCGTCGCTACATTATATGTCGGGCTCGCGAGTGTATCGTCGGGAGCCGAGGCGTAGGGTGGGGTAGAAGACGCCGGCGAGCGGTATGGGAAGCCAGAAGTTGAACAGCCGGTAGCCGAGGATGGGTATGGCCGCCGCCGCGCCGACCCCGAGCAGTGCCAGGGTGGCGAGCACGGTAGTCTCGAACACCCCAATCCCTCCCGGTGTGAGCGGTAGCTGTCCGACGGCGGTGGCAATCCCGTAGGCGACGAGGAGTTCTAAAATCCCTGCCGGTACACTTAGAGCTTCAAACACCAGAAAGAGACAAAGGAAGTCGAAGATCCAATAGCCGAAGGCCAGGGCTCCGAGCTTGAGTATCTCTCCGGGACGGCCGAGTAATTGTCGGCGCGTCGCACGAAGCTCGTCTCCAATGCTGGCCACGACCTTTCTGGAGATGCTCGCCGCTTCCTCTTCGGACCAACCTCTACGGAGTATGCGGCCGATAGTACGGATAATTCGGACCAAAATGCGCCGGGCGAGCTGTGGTCTCCGATAGGCTGCGTAGCTTCCCGCGAAAGCGGCCAGTGTAACTGCCAGGCCGATCAGGGCCGAGATCAAACCTGTGGCGCCGAGGTCCCGGCTGAGGAGCATGTAGGCCAGGCTCCCGGCGAATATGATTCCGAGAGAGCCGTACACGAGCGCTGACACTACTGCGAGTGCCACCCCGATCCTACCCGGCTCGAAACCCCGTGCCCGGAGCGCCCCGTAGGTCACCGCCGCCATAGAAGCGCCTCCGCCCGGCAGCACGTGGGACGCGCCGGTCTCGGAGATCGCCAGGCGTAGCATGAACCACCTTCCGAGTCCGCCGCGCTTGCGGGCTCTCATTGAGGCTCCCAATCCCGCCGCGCTCCCTACCGAACGTCCCATTAGCTCCGCGTAGCACGACACGCTCGAAAGTTCCGCCACGAAGGCCGCCAAGATCAGGAACGGAGCAGCTTCTGCGATCAGCCGCATCGAACGCTCCAGACCCGGTATCTGGGGCAACACGAGATGCACCGCGAGGCCGATGGACAGCACGTAGAGTACGTTGCGGAGGATTTTCCGGGGACGCTTCTCGCGGGTGGAACACACTTTAGCCGCCCGTCTAACGCCGGCGTTGTAGCAGTATGTCGTCAGACCGCATCCCGAAAGGCACGACTTAATATACTAGCAGCGCATGGAAACTGCCGTACCCCTTTGTAGTGAGGAGAAAAATGAGTGAAATGCGTGCTGTAGTCGTGGACCCCAATTCGCCGGGCCGTCTCTCGCCCGGGAAGGCCGAAGAGCCATCCCCGGTTCCAACGGAGGCCCTGATCCGGATCTCAGCGATCTCGCTGAACCGGGGCGAGGTGCGGCGGGCCGAAAACGCCGAACCCGGCTTCCGGCCCGGCTGGGACCTCGCCGGAACCGTCGAACGGCCTGCGGAAGATGGCTCCGGCCCACCCGAAGGTTCTCGCGTTGTCGGGTTTCTCCCCTCCGGTGCCTGGGCGGAACTCGCCGCCGTCCCTACGGACTCACTCGCCGTCCTGCCCGAGGGCGTTTCTTTCGCCCAGGCTGCGACGCTGCCGGTCGCCGGTCTCACGGCTCTATACGCGTTGGAGAAAGGAGGAAACTTGCTGGGACGTTCGGCGCTCATAACCGGCGCGTCCGGCGGCGCGGGCCTCTTCGGTGTTCAGCTTGCTCGACTTTGCGGTGCGAAGGTAGTGGCCGTCGTGCGGCGCGAGGAACACGTAGAGTTGTTGCGGGACGCCGGTGCGCACGAGGTAGTCGTCAGTGAGGACGCGTCCGCCGCAGCGGAGTACGGTCCCTACCGGGTCATTATGGAATCCGTTGGCGGTGTGGTTTTAGGGAATTCGCTTTCTATGCTCGATACCGGTGGAACCTGCGTTACGTTCGGGGTCTCGGCCGCACCGGAGACGACCTTTGATATCCGCAACTTCTTTCTCATGGGCGGGGCGAGCCTGTACGGTTTCATACTCTTCCACGAGGTGTTGGAGAAACCGGCCTCCGCGGGCCTGGATCGCCTGGCGCGGCTCGTCGGGGACGGAAGCCTCCGGCCGCACATCTCTTTAGAAGAGTCCTGGACGAAGATCGGGGACGTCGCCGGGCGTTTGATGGAACGGAGCTTTACCGGCAAGGCGGTTCTTCACGTTGACATATGAGAAATGCGAAACTTCGGTGTCTGTTGTCTTGGGCCTATCTTGTTGTTAACGTAGATGTAGCAGATAGGTTGTGAGACGGAGGTGCCAAGTGGCGCTGGTAGATGATCGCGAAGCGTACTCTCTGACCTCTTGTGTGGCGCACGTACTGGGCGTGAGCTTCTCAGAGGTTCCTGAAGATAGGGGTGTTTGCCTGCGCCAGTGGCTTGCGGGCCGGAATCTGGGTTTTGTGCCGATCGAGGCTGCAAATAGATTCTCGTGGCCGGGCTACTTTCTCGGCCGTCGGCGTCACTCTCGGACTTGGGCTACCTACTTTGGCGTTCCGCCGGGAATTGTATTCGAGCCGGTACGAATAGATGGACCCGAGGAACTCGACGCCGGGTTCGTGCTCGCGCCTCCCGATTTACTCCGTGCTATTGGCCCGTCCACTCAAACCGCCACTCCTGGAATCGTGGAGTTGATCGCAATCGCCCCGGAGGCGGAGACGCCGATGACGGTTGTACATTCGGCTGAGGCGATCGAGCACAGGGGCCTCGAAGGAGACCGTTATGCCCGAGGTGAAGGCACTTTTTCAGATCCGCATGGACGGGGCTACGACCTTACCCTGGTAGAGTCCGAGGCGCTGGAAGAGCTTGCTGCGCAGGGTGTAAATCTGGAGCCGGCAGGTGCGAGGCGAAACATCGTAGTGCGAGGCGTCGCTCTCGATGAGCTTATTGGCAAACGCTTTCGAGTCGGCGGAGTAGAGTGCTTCGGCCAGCGCCGGTGTGAGCCTTGCGCCCATCTCGAACGGCTGACGAAGCCGGGCGTTCTTCGGGGATTGGTTCATCGTGGGGGATTACGGGCCGATGTACTATCTAGCGGAGAGATAAAAACCGGTGATCCTATCGAGGCTTTGCCGTAGGATTATTTACCGTTGCTTTGGGTAAAGTAGGTTCTTCATTTGATCTGGAAGCATTCTCAGGGCATTAGTCGAAGTCGGTGGGTAGCCCGGGTTGGCGATAGTGCTCGAAAAACCTTGAGACCTGGGCTGGCGTGACGCGGGTGAGTGAGAGTGCGGGTATTTCTTCTTCCCTGAAGAAAGCTGCTCCGGCGGAATCCAGCTCTGTAGCCGAGACTTCCTCTTGTATCTCGCATAAGAAGTTGAGCTTATAGACATAATAGGGGATGGGTGGATGGCCGTGCCGGTCCCGGTCATAGGCGGAGATCAGCTTTACCGCCCGGACGCGATAGCCGGATTCCTCGTACGTCTCACGTACGGTGGCTTCGGCGGCCGTCTCTCCCACGTCGGCCCAACCGCCGGGGAGGGACCAGAGACCATCCTCGGTTTCCCTGACGAGCAGGAGTTGATCTTCCCGAAACACCGCCGCCCGGACGTCTACCTTCGGCGTCGCCGGGCCTGTTTCGAGTTCGAGCAGTTCGCGGACTTCTTCGAGGTCTCCGGTAGTGTGCGCCGAGAGGATCTCGGCGGCGACCTCTTGCAGTTGCCCGTAACGCTCTACGTCGTAGCCATCCCGAGTGTAGGTCAGGCCGTCCTGGGCGATGGATTGTAGACGCTTTACCCACCGGAGCCATATAGGGTCCACTTCGCGGCCCGGCTACGTTTTTCGGGGCACTAGAGACCGGATGCCGGAGCTGATGCGTTCTTTGGAGTAGCCTCGCACGCGGCGCTGGTAGTAGTAGAAGTCCACGTCCAGCGGCGCGAGTATGGCGGCGGCAATGTATTCGAGGTCCAGGTCGACCTCTAACTCTCCGGCTCTTTCGGCGATTCGCAGTAGGCCGAGGATTGTCCAGCGGCGCCAGTCGTAAGCGGGATGGGCGAAGCGGGCGAGACGATCCGCGCCGCACAGCGGCTCGTTACCGCCGTACAGGAGATCCAGATTCTCCTCCACAAATTCTACGAGCAGCGCCAAAAACTCTCCGAGCTTCCAGAGCGGATCGCCGTCCCCCGAGACTAACCTCATAGCCTCTTCCTGAACCCGCCTGGTCGGCTCGTCCAACAACGCCTGACACAAAAGTCCCTTGTTCGGGAATCGCCGGTACAATGTCCCCTTACCAACCCCCGCCGCCCGAGCTACATCCTCCATCGTCACGCTCGTGACATCGTGCTCCTCGAACAACACCCGCGCCGCATCCACGATCTTGAGCCGGTTGCGCGTGGCATCACTCCGCTCGACCGGCAGACCGGCATCCCGGCCCCCGTAATCCAGCTCCACAGCTAACTCTCTCCGACTCACCACGCTCATCCCACTCTCTCCAACCTTGACATCATCAGTCTAACGCGCTAATCTTCTCTCGTGAAGTGGACGCAAGTCCATTTAACCACAAACGACGAGAGGAGCAAGAGTGTCGGTAAAGGTAGCGGTGATCTACTACAGCGCGACGGGCAACGTCTATAAGATGGCCCAGGCTGTCGAGGAGGGCGCGAAAGAGGCCGGGGCGGAGGTTCGGTTTCGGAAGGTACACGAACTCGCGCCGGAGGAGGCCATAAAGAGCAACCAGGGGTGGCATGATCACTTTATGGAGACTCAGGACGTGCCGGAGGCTAGTCTGGACGACCTGGAGTGGGCGGACGCTTATCTCTTCGGGACGCCGACACGGTTCGGGAACGTCTCCGCGCAGCTAAAGCAGTTCCTGGATCAGACAGGTGGATTGTGGTTCGAGGGCAAGCTGGTCGACAAGATCGTCAGCGGCTTCACCAGCGCCCAGAATCCGCATGGTGGTCAGGAGTCTACACTGCTAAGTATGTACAACGTTTTCGCCCACTGGGGCGCAATCGTGGTGACGCCGGGATACACGGACCCGTTGCTCTACGAGTCGGGCGGTAACCCGTATGGCGCGAGTAGCACCGGTGAGCCGAGCGAGCAGGAGTTGGCTTCTGCACAGTATCTAGGACGCCGGGTGTCAGAGAAGGCCGCCCTGTTGGCGGGCAGCAAGGTCTAGGAAAGAACGAGCGAAGGAGTAGAGCATTAGCGAGCAAACCAAGATCACGGCCTACGATAACGGCCCGTACCTGGTTTCGGGTTCGGTGTCCATTACTGATTCCGAAGGTAACCAGTACGAGAAAGCGCAGGAGACTGTGGCGCTCTGCCGCTGCGGAGCTTCGACCAACAAGCCCTTCTGCGACGGCACCCACTCCAAGGCCGGCTTCGAGGCCGCTGAGCGGGCGGTGCAGCAGGAAGGCTAGCGAGGAAGACCGCGCTTCATCGGTGTAGACTGCCGGTATGAAAAGCGGCACGCACAAATTTCTCCCTACGGAGCGCGTACACTTCGGTGTGGGGAGCTTAGAGAAAATAGAAGAGGAGGCCCGGTCGAAAGATCGGGCCTTCCTCGTCACGGGTCGCAGCCTGGACGAGAAGACGGACCTCATCCGGCGCGTCGAGGCTCTGCTCGGTGAAAAGCACGCTGGCACCTTCTCCGGGATGGGCCAACACACGCCCGGTAGCGCCGTGGAGCAGGCGGCGGGCGAGGCTGAGATGGCGGCTGCGGACCTGCTCGTCAGCGTCGGCGGCGGGAGCGTCATAGACGGGACGAAGGCCATAGCGCGCCAGCTTGGGTACCCGATACACATTGCTGTGCCGACCACGCTCTCGGCGGCGGAGTGGGCCCACCGGGCGGGAGTTACAGACGAGGAGGCTGGCCGCAAGGGGGGCTTTGCGGACGAGCGGGCTGTTCCGCCCGTCGTCATCCTGGATCCCGAGACGACAGTCTTTACGCCGGAGAAGCTCTGGCTCTCTACGGGTATCCGGGCTTTGGATCACGCAGTAGAGGGACTGTTGTACGGGGGCGAGCACCCGATCACGGACGTTACCGGCCTCGAAGGTGTGCGCCGACTATTCGATTATCTGCCACGCTCGAAGGAAGAGCCGGAGGACCTTGACCTCCGTTCCGAGCTACAGATAGCGGCCTGGCTCTCGTACTTCGCGCCGCTCAACACGCCGATGGGGCTGTCGCATTCTCTGGGGCGCAGGATCGGGGCGAGCTACGACGTGCCGCACGGCGTCACCTCCTGCATAACCCTCGCGCCGAGCCTGGAAGTCCTGAGGAAAGCAATAAGTGAGGGCCGTTGGGCCGCGTTGTCCGACGCCCTCGGCGGCGACCCGTCAGAGCAAATCGCCGGGTTAGTCGAGCAGTTAGAACTACCGAGCTCCTTACAAGAGGTGGGTATTCCCAAAGAAGACCTCGAAGAAATTTCCCAAGAGTTCGAGCAGCAAAGAGAAATCGCCCTGGAGATACTGCGCCGCGCATACTGAGCGGCGACTGTAAAACATCGTACGTTGTGGCAGGAGAGAAAGTCACCCTTGCCAGGCGCGGTAACATAGAGGATATATGATGCCGGGGGCGAACAGAGAGACGACAGGCGCGGCGTTCCCGACGCTCTCCGAAACCCAAATCTCCTTTCTACGAGACTACGGCGTGGTAAACGAGACGGAAGCCGGGCAGGTCCTCTTCCAGGAAGGCGACACCACGTACGACTTCGTCGTCATTCTCGAAGGGAACGTGAAGATCGTGGAGAACTTCGGTAGTGAGGAGCGCACGATAGCCACCCACGGTGCGGGCCGCTTCCTGGGTGAGATGAATATGCTAACGGGCCAGGCTGTTTACCTCTCCGCCGTCGTTAGCGAACCTGGCAAGGTCCTGGCGATCTCGCCCGAAAATTTGCGCGGGATAGTTACTGAAGAGCCCACTTTATCGGACATCATCCTCAAAGCCTTTCTCGCCCGGCGTCAGGTGCTCATGGACGTCGGGACGGGACTCCGGATCGTCGGCTCCCACTACTCCCGGGATGCACTGCGTCTGCGGGAATTCGCCGTCCGGAACCGGTTGCCGCACGCCTGGCTCGACTTCGAAGAAGAGAACGGAGCCGACGACGTGCTCAAAGAATTCGGGGTGGAGAGGTCCGAGACGCCGGTCGCCATCTGGCATGGCAGAACACTAAAGAACCCCTCTAACGCCGAGGTTGCCCGGACTATCGGTTTAGACGTGGACTCCTCCGGGGAGCGGACGTACGATCTGATCGTGGTGGGAGCCGGTCCGGCGGGGCTCGCCGCCACGGTCTACGGCGCATCCGAAGGGCTCTCAACCCTAAACCTGGAATCAGTCGCCCTCGGCGGCCAGGCCGGGACCAGCAGCCGCATCGAGAACTATCTGGGATTTCCGGCGGGCCTCTCCGGATCGGAGCTCGCGAGTCGCGCCATGGTCCAGGCCAACAAGTTCGGCGCCCGAACCACGGTCCCGCAAGAGGCGTGCGTCCTGGAAAGCAAGGATGGCTGCTACAAGATACGGCTCTCCGAAGGTGGCGAGGTGCGAGGAAGCAGTATCATCATCGCGTCCGGCGCCCGATACCGCCGTCTCGACGTGCCGCGGCTGGAAGAATTCGAGGGGTTGAGCGTCCACTACGCCGCCACCGAGGCTGAAGCCCAGATGTGTGCGGGAGACGAGGTGGCTGTTGTGGGAGGCGGAAACTCGGCGGGCCAGGCGGCGGTTTTTCTAGCGGGCCGCACCCGGAAGGTTTACCTCCTGATCCGGGGCGAAGACCTCGGCAAGAGCATGTCCCGCTACCTCGTAGACCGGGTGGAAGCAACCGAGAACATCGAGCTGCTCGCTAATACCGAGATCCGGGAGTTGCTCGGGAACGATGCTCCGCTAGAAGGCATGGTAATAGAGAACAATCGCACCGGAGAGTGTCGCACGCTCGGTACGCGCGCAATATTCGTGTTTATCGGGGCGGACGCCAACACCGGCTGGCTCGAAGATACGGTGCAACTCGACAAGAAAGGTTTCGTGCTCTCCGGGACGGACCTGGAACGCTCTTTGCTGAATGAGAGCCTGTGGCCGGAAGGCTCCCGGCAGCCACTTCTGTTCGAGACGAGTTTGCCGGGAATCTTCACGGTGGGGGATGTGCGGAGCGGTTCGATCAAACGCGTAGCCTCCGCCGTCGGTGAGGGCTCAATGGCTGTACGGCTCGTCCACCAACACCTTTCGGAGCCCTAAGAAGCGCCTACCTGCTCCTCTGCGGACTCCACCTCGTAGTCTTCTTTCCAAGCGTCGAAGCCGCCTTCGAGGGCCGTTGCTTCGAATCCCATTTTGTTTAGCCTCCGCGCCACCCGGGCGCTGGTCGCTTCGTCCGGTCAGGTGCAGTAGGCGACGATGCGCTGGCCTTCTACCTGGCTGCCGTAGGCCTCTTCCCGCTCCTGGACCCACTCCTCGATCTGGTCCGGCGCTATCCGCTCCGAGCCGGGTATGCGGGTCTTATCCTGCTCGTACTGCGAGCGGGTGCGGACGTCTAGAACTACCGGCGGCTCTTCTTCCTCCAGCATTCCGGCGAGGCGTTCGGGTTTTATGCGGATGGAGGCGCTCGCGTCGCCCTCGAAGATGCCGCCGGCGTTGTCCCGCTCCTCTTGGTGCGTCTCGTTCTCGACGGCGCGACCGTATGCCTTGGAGAGAGGGGTGGCGGAGACTCCGTGGGCTATTACGGAGACGGTTACCACGACGCCGACTACGGCCAGGACGAACTCTGCGCCGGGTACGTCGGCGTGGATCACGAGCAGGGCCAAAAGCAGGGAGTTCAGGCCGCGCGGGCCGAACCACCCGATAAATGCCCGCGCCCGGTTGCTGATGGAGGCTTTGCGGAGGACGATGCCGATGGCGAGGGGGCGGGCGATGAGGATCACGATCAGGGCGAGTATCAGGGCCGGGATGAGCGGCACTTCGCCGAAGAGGTCGCTTATGACGACGCCGAACAGAATGAACGACAACAACATCGCCATCTCACTCGTCGTTTCACCGTAGTCCAGAAAGCACTGGCACAGGTCGAAGTTCAAGACCGCGACCGCAAATCCGGTGGCGAAGGCCGCCAGAAAACCATCTCCGCCGAGCGCCGTGGCGGTCGCATAGGAGAGTAGCGTTATCCCGACGCCGTAGAGCGACTGGTAGACCTCGCTCACGCCGAAGCTTTTGTCGGCTTTGCTCATCAGGTACGCGCCACCCGCGCCGATAGCAAAACCGATGACCGGACCGAGGATCAGGACTTCGCCCACCAGGATCGCCCATCCGGCGGCGCCCGATGCTTCGGCGTTCGCCAGCGCGATCAGGATGAGCAGCGTTGGCAGCACCACGATGTCGTTCGTGCCGGCCTCGATGTTCAAAGCCTGGCGTACCGAAGACGGTATCCGTTCCTCGCGCACCACGTCGCGGAGCACCACCGGGTCCGTAGAGGCCAGAATGGTGCCGAGCAGCAGGGCTATAACGATTGAGACGTTGTCGAAAAGAAAATACGCGCTGGCGGCGATAACGGAGACGATGATCAGGGTCCCCGGTCCCAGAGAGAGGACCGGTACAAACCCCGCCCCGCTCATGCCGGCGTTCCCGATCCTCACCGCCTCCAGACAAAGGACCATCGCCAGCGTTATCGTCGCCACGGCCTCCAGCAGTGGGTCGTCCGGGCTAAAATCCAGAATGCCCAAACCCTGATGCCCGAGTAAAAATCCCAGCCCCAGGAAGATGATCGGAAACGACAACGGCGCCCGATTTACGACCCCCGAGGCGAGGCCTGCCACCGTCAGCACGATCGCGACCAGCGCAAACCCCGTTACCAGACCTGGCACTAAGAAACCCCCCTCTCGCTCGTTCGCCCTGACATTCTAGACAAGTACCTCGTCAACGTAGCAGAACCGCCAGTCCTCACCCGGCTGGAAAGACTGAACTATGGGATGCTCCGTCGCGTGAAAGTGCTTTGTGGCGTGCTTGTTTTTGGATGAATCACAGCAACCGACGTGGCCACAGGTCAGGCACTCGCGGAGGTGTACCCAAGTGTCGCCCATCTGGAGGCACTCTTCACATCCCTCGGCGCTCGGTTCTACGTCTTGTATCTGGTCCAGGTGCGTGCATTGTTGTTGCATGAAAGCTCCTATTCTATGAGAGATCAAGCGGGCGCTGCTTCGCCCTCGGTTTCTCCGGCCTGTGCTTCCCCTGTCTTCTGCGTCTGTCCCTTGCCCTCTATGATAATCGCCGCCGCCAGCGCGCTCGCCAGCGCGAATCCCGCCGCGATGTACATGGCGAGCCGGAATCCCGCCACAAACGATTCGTCCACCGCATTGTCTATGGCCGTTGCCGTTGAATCTTCCACGCCCTCCGGCGGCTGGGCGGCCCCGAGGTCCACTTTTTGTTCCTCCATCGCCGCCTGCGTCTGCTGCGAAACGTCCAGGTTCGCCAGGCGAGAGTCAAGGGCGGTCGAGAAGGTGGCGAAGACGAAGATCCCCATTACGGCCACGGCCATCAGGGTGGCGGTACGGGAGACGGCGTTGTTGACGCCCGAAGCGAGGCCCGAGTGCCGCCCGGAGACGGAGTTTAGGGCTGTCGTCGTGAGTGGTGCAATGACGAGCGACATCCCCAGGCCCATTACCACGACCGCTGGGAAGAAGGTGAACCAGTACGAGCCGCCGGTCCCGGGCAGGGCGAACAGGATAAAACCCGCCGCCGCGATGATCGGGCCGATGACGAGCGGTATCTTGGGACCGATGCGGGGCACGAGGCCACCCGCCCAACGGCTGAGCAAGAACGTGAGCACCACGAAGGGCAGGAATGCGCTCCCCGCCGCCGTCGCCGAGTAGCCGTGGACTTGTATCAGTACGAA
The DNA here is from genome assembly GCA_049650165.1 of Rubrobacteraceae bacterium. Classification (GTDB taxonomy): domain Bacteria; phylum Actinomycetota; class Rubrobacteria; order Rubrobacterales; family Rubrobacteraceae; genus SIRX01. The sequence goes on along the minus strand of JBARZO010000245.1, from coordinate 6,318 downwards.
CGGGAAGAAATACAGTGCGCCGCCGAGGCCCATGTACAAAAGCAACGTCAACAAGTTAGCCCCGGTAAAGTTTCTCGAACGGAAAAGGGTGAGCGGCATCATCGGCTCCTCGCTCCTCCACTCTGTAAAGACGAAGCCGACCAGTGCGGCGACGCCGATGATCAGGGGTGCGAAGACCAGCGGATCTCCGAAACCGCGATTGGACGCTTCGATCAGACCAAAGACCAACCCACCGAGCCCTACCGTCGCCAGCGTAGCGCCGACGAAGTCCAGACGGGCGGCATCCGGGTCGCGACTTTCTGGTACGTGCTTGGCGCAGATGTACAGCGCGATGGCGGCTAGCGGAATGTTTATGAGGAAAGCCGCCCGCCAAGAGACGAAGTCTATGAGCAGCCCGCCCACGACCGGACCGATGGCCGCCGTAACGCCGGAGAACCCCGACCAGGTTCCTATGGCCTTGCCCCGGTCCTCTTCGGAGAACGAGGAGCTTATGATCGCCAACGAGCCGGGGATCATCAACGCCCCGCCGATGCCTTGCACTGTTCGGGCAGCAATGAGCGACTCGGAGCTAGGGGAGAGTCCGCACCATACGGAGGCTATCGTGAAGATGGCGATCCCGATCATGAAGATTTTGCGGCGCCCGTAGTGATCTCCGAGAGAACCTCCGACCAGGATCAAAGCCGCCAACAACAGCGCGTAGGACTCGACGATCCACAAAGCGTCCACCGCCGTAGCGTCCAACTCCTGCTGGATCACCGGCAACGCGACGTTTACGATGGTGCCGTCCATAAAGCCCATGCCGGATGCGATGATCGCCGCTGCCAGAACCCATGGCCCGGAGGTACGTTCGCATGGTGCATCGGCCCTGTGCGATTTGATTACCCCCTCATCACACGGAGGCCGAGAATGAAACGCCATCCTTTATCTCCCTCCCAAGAATCTGATCAACGTCAGAATGAAGACCCCGGTTGCTCTAAAAACTTAGCTTCTTCCGGTGTGGTCTCCCGGCCCAATATCTCGTTCCGGTGCGGAAAACGTCCGAACCGTTCCACGATGTCCCGGTGGCCCTCCGCATACTCCTTAACGTCCGGCCCACCCTCTTCGGCGAGTTCCTGAAAAAGCGCGACGGAGCGTTGCTGGTCCTCCAAGCTTTCGCTGTGCATGAACGGCATGTAGAGGAAGTGCCGCTGAAAAGGGAGCAACTCCTTGTCGAAACCCTTCTGTATAACCTCACGGGACGCATCGAGTGCTTTGTCGTCGGTCGCGTGGGTGCGGGGATCATCCCGGAACAGGTTGCGCGGGAATTGGTCTAGCAGAATCACCAACGCCAAACAGCTCTCCGGCTTTTCCCGCCACCCGTCGTACTCGCCCCGCGCCGCCCGTTCGTAGTCGTCGAGAAAGCGTTCGCGTACCTGGTCGTCGAACGCCTCGTCCTTCTGAAACCACGCTTCGCGGAACTCGCCGTACCCTTCCTCGTCCTCGCGCCCGAACCAGAAGTCCAGGATTTCGCCGGGGTTACTCGGCACGGGCCACCACTGCCAGGTCTTCGTCCGAGCGGGTGTAAGTGGGGCCGTTCAGTTTGGTATGGTAGCCGTTCATCATCCAGACCTCGGGGATGATCTCGGATATCAGCTCCCCATCGTCGAACATCCTGACCATCGAACTCTCTGAAACGGCCACCGCCACCGCGTCCGTGTAATTGGAGACCGAGGCCGCCGCCATGTGCCGGCTTCCGAGGCCCAGCGGTACGTTCAGGTCGTCGGAGTTCGCGTCGATGTAGCGGGCCGCAGAGAGGACGACGCCCGCGTTGGAGACCACGAACGCACCGTCGAGTTGGGCAAGTTCCTTCAGCGACTCGCGCACGTTCGGGTCGTTTATGTGTTTGTCCTCGTCGGCGTGACCCTGCAACGGGTCTAGGATCAGGGGCTTCGAGTTCTTCATCACCTCGCCGGAGTCCCCGACTACGAAGAGCGTGCCGATCTTGCGCCCCTCCCGGCCTTCGCGCGCTATCTCCACCGCCAACGATATGGTCTGCGTCAGTACCTCTGTATTCACCCCACGACGCTTGGAGCATAACTCCCGAAACAAAGCATTCCTATCTTCCATCACGAATCTCCTCTGCATCTTTTTAGATCCAACCTCATCCAGAAACTCTCTCCGCGGAACGCGGCTGCTCAACGGGCTCGCTATCCGGACCGCCGACCGGCAGCCGGACTTCCATACACGTCCCTTCGCCGGTTTTCGAGACGACCCGGATGTCCCCATTGTGCCGCCCGACCACGATCCGGTAGCTTACGTCCAGGCCGAGTCCGGTCCTTTCACCTACGCCTTTAGTGGTGAAGAACGGCTCGAAGATCCGGGTTTGAAGTTCTTCCGGGATACCGGGGCCGTCGTCCTCGATCTGCACCAGCACCACGTCGTTCTCGCACCTAGTCCGCACCCGCATCCGTCCGGCATCTTCTCCCGCGACGGCGTCCACGGCGTTCTCCAGTAGGCTCGTCCAGACCTGGTTCAGTTCGCTGCCATAGGCTGTTACGGTCGGTAACTCTCCGTAATCGCTCTCAACCTCGACGCCGTTCAGTCGGTAGGCCAGGATCGCGAGCGTGTTCTCCAGCTCTTCGTTGACGTGTATCTCGCCCAGGGGTGTCTGGTCCATGTGCGAGTAAGCCTTCATGGTCTCGACCAGCGACGAGACGCGCGTCGTGCTGGCCTCGACTTCTTCTACGAGTCCGGCCACCGCCAGGATCGCCTCCTGGTAGCGCAGCGCTTCGCCGATACACTCCGAAGCTACGGCCTCGTCGATCTCTTCCAGAAACGCGACGTCCAGCCCCGCCTCCGTGAAGGTTATGGCGTAGTCCCAGGCCGCCTCGACGTTGCGCTCCTCCATCCAGAGGGCCAGGTTCTCTTCGTTCTCGGACGAGTCAAGCGAGTTCTGGTGCTCTGCGGTGGCGGCGTTTGCGAGGGCTTGGGTGGAGATCCGCTCGATACTCTCTATCTCTTCCGGGCTGAGATTTCCGGCAGACGCCAGCCGGGAGACCTCCACACCGATAGACCTCATCGCCTCGAAGCACTCGCGCAGCCGACCGGCGGCCCGGACGCTAGCCGCGGCGGGGTTGTTTAGCTCGTGGGCGAGCCCCGCCGCAAGCGTCCCCAGAGATTCGAGTTGCTGGCGCTGCTGGGAGATAGACTGGAGATGCTGCATGCGCCAGGCCATCGTCTTCATTACCGCGTTGCTAAAGGATGGGTACTCGCTCAGCATCCGCCGAAACTCGGCCTCCGGCAACAAGAATAGACGGCTATCTTCCAGCGCTCGACCGCTCGCCAGGAACGGCGTCCCGGCCATCAGCGGCACCTCACCGAAGAAGATGCCGGGGCCGTAGGTGTTCAAGACCGTCTCCCGGCCGTCTACCTCCTTCGTAATCCGCATCTCACCTTCGAGCACCACGTATAGGTGCTCGATAGGCTCGCCCTCGCGGGCGTAGATCTCACCCCGGGGAACCCGAACCTCCGAGCCCTGCTCGATAACTTCCGTAAGCTGCTCGTCGGTGAAATCTTCAAAAAGTGTGGACCGGCGCAGTTCCTCGAGTGTCGTCATCTAATTACCATCCTCTTCTTTGGGGTCTATCGGGAGGCGGACCTGGAACTTCGTTCCGTCGGGGCCGGTGTCGAACCGGAGGCTTCCCTTGTGCTTTTCGGAGACGATGCGCCGGACGATGTCCAGGCCGAGGCCCGTGCCTTTGCCGACGTCTTTGGTGGTGAAGAACGGCTCGAAGATTTTGCCCTGGGCCTCGTCCGGGATGCCAGGGCCGGAGTCGGAGATCTCGACCAGTATTCGCCCGTTCTCCCGCTCGGTGCGAACCTCAATGCTTCCATCACCATCCACCGCGTCTATGGCATTGTCCAGCAGGTTTGTCCAGACTTGATTCAACTCGCTGCCGTGCGCGTTGACCTTCGGCAGGTCTCTGGCGAACTCGCGGCTGACCGTAACGTCGCCCTCCTTGAGCTTGTGTCCGAGCATTGTCAGGGTGCTGTCGATGCCTTCGTGGATGTCCACTTCTTGCAGGGGAGCCTTATCCATGTGGGAGTAGGACTTTATGGCTTTCACCAGCGTAGAGATGCGGGCGGAGCCGTCTTCGATCTCGCGCAGAAGCTCATCGCCGTTGATCTCCGCCACGAGCCAATCCAGCACGCCGGGTACGAACTCCGCCGAAACTTCTTCCTCCAAGTTGTCCAGCCACGCTTCATCCAGCCCGGCGGAGACTAGGGTGGGGGAGACGTCCCAGGCATCCTCCACGTTCCGGTCTTCCAGCCAGATCGCCACTTCATCCTCCCGGTCGCTCGCGTCCAGAGGATCCAGCTTAGGCGCGACGCATCGCTGCCGGTTGACTTCCTCCGGCAGTCCGGCGACGAACTCGCGTTGTTCCGGCGTCATCTCCAACTCGTTTAGCCGGATCGCCCGCGCCGATGATCCCCGGAAGACTTCCCGTGCTTCCTGGGCGCTGCGACTGATGGCGGCGGCCGGGTTGTTGAGTTCGTGGGCCAGACCGGCGGCGAGGGTTCCGAGCGAGGCGAGTTTGGCTTGTTGTTGGGAGATGGTCTCGTGCAGTTGCGCCCGTTCGGCGGAGGTTGCAACAACGTTTTTCAGTACCTCGGGGCAGACGGTCAGCATGTTCCAGAAGTCGTCCGGGGAGAGTTTGTAGAGTCGCACGTCGGTGGTTGCGTGGCCGGTGGTTGGGTACGGTTCGTCGAGGACCAGGATCAGCTCGGCGAAAATATCTCCCTCGCCCAGCGTTACGACGTAGACTTCTTCGCCCCCGACGTTCTGGGTCCATTCAGTCTCCCCCTCCAGGATCATGTAGAACCCGTCCGCCGGGTCGCCCTGGTTGGCGATTGTCGCCCCGGACTCGAACTCGACGATCTCACCTTGTTCGGAGACCCATTGCAGTTTCTCTTCGTCCAGGCTCGCGAAGAGCGGCACGCCGCTCAGGCAGTCGACTATCTTCGTGGCTTCCATAACTCCGTTACACCTCGCTCAAGTATTGGTGGACGAGTTGGACCGCGATCGCACCGCCCCCGACGCCGTAGGCGATCCGCTTTGTGGAGCCTCGCACCACGTCCCCGGAGGCGAAGATCCCCGGCACGCTCGTTTCGAGCCAGTACGGATTCCGGTCGAGTTTCCAGCCCTCCGGTTGGTGGCCGTTCTTCGTAAGGTCCAGCCCGACCGGGATGTAGCCGCGGTCGTCGCGCTGTATAACGCCGTCCAGCCAATCGGTGCGCGGCTCGGCCCCGATAAAGAAGAAGATGGAGGTTCCTCCGAGCGTCTCCTGCTCGCCGTCCGGGTTCTCTACGGTGACGGTTTGGAGGCTGTCTTCGCCGTCGACGGCTGCAACGGTCGTGTTCGTGCGGACCTCAATGTTGGCGATCTCGTCGATCTGGTCGATTAGATACTGCGACATGCTTTTCGTCAGCGAATCTGCCCGCACGAGCATCGTGACCTTATTGGCGAAACCGGCGAAGTAGACGGCGGCTTGCCCGGCGGAGTTCGCGCCGCCGACGATGAATATTTCCTCGTTCTCGCAAGAACGGGCCTCGCTCATCGAAGCCCCGTAATAGACGCCCGCGCCGGCGAACTTGTCCAACCCCGGCGCATCCAACTTGCGGTACGAGACTCCCGTCGTGATGACCAGCGCGTGGCACGAGAGCTCGGTGCCGTCGGAGAGTTCGACGATCCGGTACGGGTCTTCCACCCGCACGCCCCGGACCTCCTGGGGAGTCAGGATCTCCACCCCGAACCGTTTCGCCTGGGTTACTCCACGTCGGGCAAGGTCCGCACCCGAGAGTCCCGAAGGAAAGCCCAGATAGTTCTCGATGCGGCTGCTGGTGCCGGCCTGGCCGCCGGGGGCTTCGCGTTCGATCATCACGATCCGCAACCCCTCCGACGCGCCGTACACGGCGGTAGCCAGCCCCGCCGGACCGGCCCCGATAATGATCACATCGTAGAAAGGCTTCTCGGCCTGGGTACTAAGCCCGATCCTCTCGGCAACTTCCAGCGTCTCCGGCTCCTCAAGCTCCGTCCCATCCGGCAGCACCACCAGCGGCAGCTTCTTACCGTCCAGCTCGATGCCGACCGGCTCACTCTCCGACTCCTCACCGGCCCGCACGTCCACCCACTGATAGGCGACCTGGTTACGTCCCAGGAAGTCCCGCAGCACGAACGACTTGGGAGACCAGCGATGCCCGACGAGCCGGATGCCTTCGAACGGCGGGCGGTATGAGGCCTGCCAGTCTTCCAGCAGGTCGTCCAGGGTGGGGTAGAGG
>JBARZO010000244.1:0-4933 GCA_049650165.1 Rubrobacteraceae bacterium | reverse complement strand
GAGATCAGGTGCCGCCACTTGGACGGTTCACCGATATACGGCCCCGCCGCCACCAGGCTGCCATCCAGACCGTAGACCGACACGCGCGTAGCCAACTCTGGCGTGCTCTCCGTGACAGCTAGCAGGTCTCCATCCGCTCCCGGAACCCCGAACCACAGCGGTGAGATCTGCTCGAAGACCCCTCCGGATTCGGGGAAGATGGTTCCGGCCTCCAAATTCTCTTCTTCGCCGGGCCGGAGCAGCGTCAGGCTGTCGGCCTCGATAGCGTCGCCCAGGACGCCGTGATCGTAGCGCTCTGTGGGATCAGAGAGAAAGGCCAGCGTGCCACCCGCGCCCCGCACGAAGCGGGCGTCCGGTAGCGCGGCAATCCCCGTCGCTCCTATTCCCACGGAGTCACTCTTGCTGATTTCCTCGAACACCTGTGTATCGGCCCCCACGCCGAGCTGTTCTTTTCCTCCATCCGGTGAGACAGGAACGGGGTGGGTAAGCTCCGATGCCGCCGCATTGCGAGACGTGACAAGTTCCAGCGAACCACCCTCCGACTTTACGAGCGGCGGTTGCCCGGGCGCGAGCTGATCTTTGGAGATAGAGATTGGCTCTGCCGGCCCCGAGCCGTTTAGCCGGAATGCTTGCACCCGGCCATCGTCCAGGGCAACGACCCAGGCAGTATTGTCTCCCAGCGTCACACCGACCACCCAGGTAGGCACACCATCGAGTCGTACGTCTACCGGCTCCGATTCGGGAAGCCTACCGGTTCCCTCTACGGCGTGATTCCCGGATGCCGCGCCGTAGGTGTAACCATACTGTGGCTCGGGTCGCTGTCCCGGCCGGGCGTTGTCCTCTCGGCTCTCACCCATTGTAGAATCCGGGGCTTCACGGTTGGTTTCAGGGGTGGAAATGGTGGTTGCCGGAGTTTGGATCGTTGTTTCGGGGACAGCCTGGGCTTCGGGCGTGGACGGTGGCGATGTTTTGCCGGTGTCTTGTTGGGCACCTCCGCAGCCCGTGAGTAGCAAGGTCAGAAGCAGGATCTGCCAGAGGTTCTTCAAGCCTACGACCCTTTGGAGAGCTGGTTGTGGCCGTCGGCGTTGCGGGCGAGGATGAAGAGCAGGTCGGAGAGCCGGTTGACGGCGCGGATAGCATGGGGGTGCTCTCCAGCGTACCCGGCGGCGACCAGCCTTCGCTCTGCGCGGCGGACGACCGAGCGTGAGACGTCCAAGAGCGCCCCGAGCCGGCTCTCTCCGGGGACGACGAACTCGTTGGGAAGCTTTGTCCGGTCGCGCCACGCTTCAAAAGATTTATCTACGAATTCCAGGTCTTTCTCGCCGACGAAGTTGTCTTCTTTGGGCATCGCTACGTCGCCCATAATTCGGTAGAGGAGTCGTTGGGCCTCGATCAGGATTTCCCCAAATTCTCCGTCCCCGGTTTCGGCGCGGGCCAGGCCGAGGAAAGAGCTAGCCTCGTCCACGTCGCCCAGGACCGCTATACGAGGATCGTCTTTGGGCATCCGGCCCGACCCGAGTAGGGTCGTGGTTCCGTCGTCGCCGCGGCCGGTAGAGACCGGCGGGTTGCTGTCGCTCACAAGAAACTCCTCTTTTGGATAATGAGTGTAGTCCTCGGAAGGTATCGTGGAACACCGGTTGGCGCAAGCTCGTCCACGCATGAACAGACTCTGGGTTAGAATCTGCGGATCATGAAAGTAAAGGTCAGCTTTCCACTGAAGAGCGAGGGTGTACTGGGACGGGCGGCTTCCGTCGCATCCCGCCACCCTTCTTATCAGGTAGAAGGTCGTAACGGCACGGCCCGGGCTCAGGTGGAGTTGGACTTGCCCGATGATTGGCGACCGCTGGACGAGTTCTCCGGGCTCTTGCGGGGTGAGAAGGAAGCCGAGTACGTGGCGGATGGAACGGCCTTGCCCGGCGAGGAGCTTTTCTCCGGGCTGCGGTGCTTCTTGCGTAAACAGCGGTCCGGCGCTGCGGCAAAAGAATGGTGTACGCCGCGTTCTCTGGAGGGAAAGCAGCTATTTCCGTGCAAGCAGATTCACGTCTACGACAATGACCATCTCACGAACAACTCCTGGTACGGCCTTGGTGAGATGGATGGGGATGGCGTCTTCGAGGTCGACAAGGAGGCCATAACCGACCGGGTGCTCTCCGACCTCGGGCCTTGCGTTCGGTGCCCGATCCTGGACCTCGACACGACGGCGGAGCTCGTTGCGCGGCTTCCGGAGAAGATAGACCCGGGCCGCGACACGGACTGGCGCTACAAGGAGAGCGGCCCCGTAGAGAACTGGTCCGTGAGTAAGTCCCACGATGCAACCGACTCGGAAAAGCCCGCGACTGCTCAAGACAAGCAAGGGCTTCTGGAGCGTCTGGCGAGTAGCGTGCGGAGCGGGGGCGCCGGGGTTGCGGCGGCGAGCGGCGCGACGCCCGGCAGCCGCAACGTTCCGGAGACCCGCTACGAGGATGTCGGGGGGATGCGCGAGACCATCGCGATGGTACGCGAAGCCGTCGAACTCCCCATAACGCACCCAGAGATCTTCGAACGCCTCGGCATCCGGCCGCACAAGGGCATCCTGTTCTACGGACCGCCCGGAACCGGCAAGACGCTGTTGGCGCGGGCGGTGGCGCGCGAGTGCGGGGCGCACTTCATCGCCGTCTCGGGGCCGGAGATCCTTAACAAATACTGGGGCCAGAGTGAGGCTCGCCTGCGAAATATCTTCAACGAGGCCCGGACGAAAGCGCCCGCCGTCATCCTCTTTGACGAGATAGATTCCTTTGCCTCTTCGCGAGACATGATGAGCGAGAGTTTCGAGGCCACGCTGGTCTCGCAGTTACTTTCGCTTATGGATGGCATTAACGAGCTGGGACAGGTGTGCGTCATTGCCACGACCAACCGCCCCGGCGCGCTGGACTCGGCGTTGCGGCGACCGGGCCGCTTTGACCACGAGATCGAGATCGGTCTGCCGGATGCCGAGGCGCGGCTGCACATACTCAAGATCCACGCCAAAGAGATGCCCACTGACCCGGATCTGGACCTTGAACAACTCGCCGGGGTTACCGGTAGCTACTCCGGCGCCGACCTCGAAGGTCTCTGCCGGGAGGCCGCCCTGGTGTGCATGCGCCGCAGCGTGAACCTCCGCGACTTCGGGCATCGTATCGCCTCCCACCAACTCTCTGCACTCTCCGTTACCACCTACGACTTCCGCACCGCCATGAAGCGGATAGGCCCCAGCATCCGGCGGTAGGCCAGCAGCCGCCAACATGAAATGAGAAAGACTTGCAAGCTGTAGAGAACATCCTCTCGCTTCTAGAGCAGTACGGATACCTGGTCGTCTTATTCGGGGTGATGTTGGAGAGTGCGGGGATTCCTCTCCCGGGAGAGATTATCCTGATCGCCGCCGGCATCCTGGCGCAGCGTAGCGGCCTGGATCTCGGAGATGTCATAGTGTTCGGCATTCTCGGTGCCGTGGTGGGGGATCAGATCGGCTACTGGGCCGGTCGTAAAGGGGGCCGTCCGTTCGTACTGCGCTGGGGGAAATATCTACTGATCACCCCCGAGCGTCTGCGAGGCGCAGAAGCCTTCTTCGACCGGCACGGAGGCAAGGCCGTATTCATGGCCCGCTTTGTGGCGGGCCTGCGGGTCTTCGGGGCGCTGGTCGCCGGCATAAGCCACATGCGCTGGAGGACCTTCTTTATCTACAACGCCCTGGGGGGCGCGGTCTGGGCCACGGCCGCCGTCCTCGTGGGCTACCTCCTCGGTGGAAGCCTGAGCCTGGTGGAACGCTGGATGGGACGGGCCACCCTCCTGATCGTCGGCCTGCTAGTCCTAGCCCTGATCTTCTACCTGGCCTCCCTCTGGGTCGTCAAAAACCGGACCCGGATAATGGCCTACCGGAATTCCTTCCTCTCATATCCACCGGTAGCCCGGTTCCGGGCACGCTTCGACCGCCAGTTGAGCTGGACTTTCCGCCGCCTGACACCCGGCCAGTATCTCGGACTACATCTCACATTTGGCCTGATGGCCGCCGCCGGATGCCTGTGGCTCTTCGGTGGGCTGGCCGAGGATTTGCTCACCAACGACCCGCTGGTGCGCTTCGACCAGACGGTGGCGGGCATCTTGCACGAGGCGGCGACACCGTCCGTTACAAACGTCTTTCTCGTGATAACTGCGCTAGGCTCCATCGAGACCGTCGCTCTATTCGGCTTGCTGGTAGCCGGGTTTTTCGCCATGTACCGGCGCTGGCTACACGCTTGGGGCTGGCTCCTGGCTCTGGGCGGCAGCGTCGTGCTCAATTTCCTGCTCAAGCAACTTTTCGAGCGCCAGCGCCCCTCGTTCGTAGACCCACTGCTGATAGAGACCTCCTACAGTTTCCCGAGCGGCCACGCGATGATATCGTTGGTCCTATACGGGATGATGGCCTACTTCGCCATACTCGCCGTGAAATCCTGGCGGGCACGAACGACCGTAGTCTTCGCTGCCACTCTATTAGTTCTGCTGATCGGCTTCTCCCGAATGTATCTCGGCGTCCACTACTTCAGCGACGTAGTCGCGGGCTTCGCGGCAGGCGGTGTCTGGTTGAGCGCCTGCATCACTGGCATGGAGATCATTCGCCGTCGCAGCAAGGGTAAGCCAAACATTCTAAAATAAATTCTATACGAGACTGTTCTGCGCTTACCGAAGGGAGGCAATGGATCACCCCAACGTCACACTCGTCTGTGAATTTTACGCAGCCCGGGACCGGGGCGACCTGGACGCGGTCCGGTCCTACCTGGCCGACGACGTCGTCTGGCACGAACCGGACCAGGACAATCCGCACACCGGAGACCTGAACGGTCCTGACGCGGTGCTTGGCATGATCCGGGAGGCGCAGAGGCTGACGGGTGGAACCTTCCGCCTCGTAACCCGCGATGTGGTGGCGCATGGAGATCACGCC
>JBARZO010000243.1:0-5085 GCA_049650165.1 Rubrobacteraceae bacterium | reverse complement strand
GTAATCTACCGCTCCCGCCGGCTCTAACTTAGAGAGCTTGGCGGAGCGTGCCGACCATGTAAACGGGCTTCGCAGCGGTGTTAGAATCTAGTCATGGATGCTGCGCGCTCAGAGGGTTATCCGCGGGTCGTCTCGGTCCCGGACGTAACGATTTCTTCGCTCATAGAGAAGGTGCGGTCCTACGCGCCGGAGGGGGTGGAAGAACTGGTCGCTAATGCCTACGCAGTAGCCCACGCGGCCCATCGAGGCCAGGCGCGCAAGAGCGGCGAGCCGTTCGTCTACCACCCGCTCGCGACGGCGGAGATCTTGGCTGACTTGAGGCTTGACGGTACTACCGTCGCAGCCGCCCTGTTGCACGATGTGGTGGAGGATACGCCCGTTACCAAAGACGAGCTTGCGAAGCAATTCGGTGTTGAGCTGGCCGAGATCGTGGACGGCGTTACCAAGCTGAAGCATCTGCCCTCCGGAAACCTGGAGGAAGCGCAGGCGGAGTCGCTGCGGAAGATGATCGTGGCGATGAGCCGGGACGTGCGCGTCATCATTATCAAGCTCGCTGACCGGCTACACAACATGCGCACGCTCTCGTACCTGAAGCGCGAGACCCAACTGAAGAAAGCCCAAGAGACACTGGAGATCTACGCCCCGCTGGCCCACAGGCTCGGTATTCACTCCGTAAAGTGGGAGCTGGAAGACCTGTCGTTCGCAACCCTCCACCCCCGGCGTTACGAAGAGATAAAGCGGTTGGTTGCGGCTCGTAGAGGGGACCGCGAGGCGTTCATCAACGGCACGGCGGCGGAGCTTCAGCGGCATCTCAAAGACGCCGGGATAGAGGCCGAGGTCCACGGACGGGTCAAGCATTTTTACTCCATCTACAACAAAATGGTCCGGCGAAATAAGGAGTTCAACGAGATCTACGACCTCGCGGGGCTTAGGGTTCTGGCGGAGGACGTGCGCGACGTCTACGGGACTTTAGGAATCATTCATTCGATCTGGAAGCCGATACCGGGGCGTTTCAAAGATTACGTAGCGATGCCCAAGTTCAACATGTACCAGTCGCTGCACACGACGGTCATGTCGCACGAGGGCAAGCTGTTGGAGATCCAGATCCGTACCGGAGAGATGGACCGAACCGCCGAGTACGGTATCGCAGCCCACTGGATGTACAAAGAGGGTCACAAGGAGAACGACGTAGACCGTCTGGCCTGGCTCACGAGCATGATGGAGTGGCAGAAGGAGACCACCGACGCTACGGAGTTCATGGAGTCCTTGAAGGGAGAGCTCGGCGCGGACGAAGTCTACGTTTTCACGCCCAAGGGCGATGTTATAAGCCTCCCCGCCGGCGCCACCCCGATAGACTTCGCCTACCACGTCCACAGCGAGGTCGGGCAGCGCACCATCGGTGCGAAGGTGAACGACCGCATCGTGCCGCTCGATTCCGAGTTGGTTAGCGGAGACCGGGTGGAGGTCATAACGGGCAAGTCTTCGGGGCCGAGCCGGGACTGGTTGGAGGTCGTCCAGAGCGGGCGAGCGCGGAATAAGATCCGGCAGTTCTTCAATAAGGCCGACCGGGAGGACAACCTGGCTTCAGGTCGCGAGAAGGTCGTCTCGCTGCTCAAAAAGCGCCACATCGGCAAGGTTCCTTCGGGTATCTTGCAGGAGGTCGCCCAGGGCACCGGACACCCCACCCCGGACGATATGTTAGTGGCGGTGGGGGCGGGGAGCATCTCGGCGGAGAACGTCGCGAATCGCATCGCGGATCACATTCAGCCCCAGGAGAAAGAGAAGCCGGTTCGTGACGGTAGCCCGGCGCTCACACCATTACCGCTACCGGAGACTGCCGATGGCGCGGAAGAAGCGACCGGGGTGCGGGTCGTGGGTTCGAGTGGCATTCTCACCCGTCTCGCCCGTTGCTGTACACCGATGCCGGGGGACGAAATCACGGGCTACGTTTCTCTGGGGCGGGGCGTGGTGGTTCACGCGGCGGGCTGCTCGAATGCGCGGTCGCTAAATGCTCGAAGCGCGGAGCGATTCGTAGAGGTCGAGTGGGCTGCCGGGCCCGAGAAGCTCTTTACCGTTGAGATCATGGTCGAAGCCCTGGACCGGATGCACCTGCTCAAGGACATTACCGCTACGATCTCCGATGCCGACGTCAGCATTCTCTCGGCCCGGGTGGATACCGTCGAGGACCGGACGGCCCTGAGTCGTTTCGCGTTTCGGGCGGCCAGCTCCGAGCACGTACAGGAGGTTATGCGCAAGATCCGGGGCATCCCCGACGTCTACGATGCGTACCGGGTCTCTCGCGACGGAACCCCACTGGGCCACTAAATGCGGCTCTCAAGCGTAAACGTCGGCAACGAGAAGCCTATCCAGAATGCCGGTAAGTCCGGGAAGACTGGAACCTACAAACGGCCCGTCGGCACGCCCGTTGAGATAATCTCCGCCGGTCTCTCGGCCGACACCATCTCCGATACGAAGAATCATGGCGGCCTGGATCAAGCGGTCTACGTCTTCGGTGTCCCGGACTACGATTGGTGGACGGAGCGGTTGGGGTACGAACTACCGCCGGGTACTTTCGGGGAGAACCTGACTATTTCAGGTTTGGAGAGCGCCAACATGAGCATCGGTGATCGCCTGGAGGTCGGGACGACGGTATTGGAGGTAACGGCTCCCCGCATTCCGTGCGCGACGCTGGCGGCGAGAATGGGTGACCCGCTCTTCGTCAAACGCTTCCGGCAGGCCGAGCGCCCCGGGGTGTATTGCCGGGTCGTGAAGGAGGGAACGGTACGGGCCGGGGACGCGGTGAAAATCCAGGACCCGGTTGGCGGCACGATCCCGGTAATAGAGGTGTTTCGAGACTACTTCGAGCCTCAAGCGGATGAGAAAGCAATTCTCCGTCAGTTGGCGGCTCCTATAGCGTCCCGGGCGCGGAAAATGAAAGAGAAACAGTTGGGAGAACTTTTGGTACGTAGAGGCGAACCTTTGAAAGCCGCTCCATTGTCGGAGAGGGTGTAGTCGGGGATGTCGGAGATCGAGCAGATACAGCTTTCGATGGACGGCTTCGAGGTAAATGCGTACGTGATCCACGCTCCGGAGGGCGACATCATTGTGGATGCCGGGGCGGAACCGGCAAAGATACTGACTTCCATTCGCCAGGACGTAGCGGCGGTTCTGGTTACCCACGGCCACGCCGACCACGTCAGCGCCCTGGATCCCATTCTCAAGGCGACTCTGGCGCCGATGTACGTTCACCCCGACGACGCGGGACGAACGGGTGTGCAGGTCTACGAGCCGTTGCAGGACAGTGAGGATCTGGTGATCGCGGGCGAGTCGATCCACGTGTTGCACACGCCCGGACACTCGCCGGGTTCGGTGACGTTCGTGATCGGGGAGGACCAGATCGTCGGTGACCTCGTGTTGCCCGGCAGCGTCGGACGAACCGACCTGGCCGGCGCCTCTTGGGAGGATATCGAGGTCTCGTTGCGGAAGGTGATGCCGCTCTGGACAGAGAATACTCGGCTTTATACAGGACACGGCCCGGTACTCTCCGCCGCCGAGGAGCTGGCGAACAACCCGTATCTGCCGCCCGTACTCTCGTGAGCTACAGTAAACCCCGCGGCACCTACGACGTTTATCCCGGCGGCCGGGAGCCCATCGAGCGGGCGGAACTCTGGCGGTTGGTGGAGGACGCGGCGCGCGAGACGTTTCGCCGCTATAACTACGCCGAGGTCCGGACGCCCGTATTCGAGGAGGCGCCGCTCTTTGCCCGAACGGCTGGTGAGGCGTCGGATATCGTCGTGAAGAAGGAGATGTTCACGTTTCGGGATCAGGGTGACCGGGAACTCGCCTTGAGGCCGGAGGGGACTCCCGGGGCAGTACGAGCCTACATCGAGCACAGCCTCTACAAACTGGCCCAGCCGATCAAGATGTTCTACGTTGCGCCGATGTTTCGTCAGGAGCGGCAGCAGAAAGGCCGGTATCGGCAGCACACCCAGATCGGGGTGGAGGCTCTCGGCACCGCCGATCCGCTGGTAGATGCCGAGGTGATCTCACTCCTCTACGCCATCCATCAGGCGGCGGGTGTGAGGGACGAAGTCGTCTACCTGAACAACATCGGTGACGCCGAAACTCGGCGCTCCTACGTCCCGGAACTTCGCTCCTACCTGCTAAAACACCAGGCCGACCTGGACCCGGACTCCGTGGCCCGCATGGCCACGAACCCGCTACGAACCTTCGATTCCAAGTATGACGGCACCCAGGCGGTCCTGGCCGAAGCCCCGGAGATCTCCAGCTACCTCAGCCAGGATGCGTCGGACCACTTCGCCGCCGTACGAGCCGGCCTGGAGGCGCTTGGGGTGCCGTACGAGGTGGATCCCCGGCTCGTGCGAGGCCTCGACTACTACACCATGACGGTCTTCGAGGCGAAAAGCCGGGCGCTCGGGGCTCAGGATACGGTTGGGGCCGGTGGCCGGTACAACAGCCTGATCCCCGACCTCGGCGGCCCGGACCTCGGCGGCATCGGCTTTGGTACGGGCATCGAACGAATCCTGCTAGCCGCCGCCGACCATGAAACGGACAGTTCGCTCGACGCATTTTTCGTCACGCTAACCCCTGAAGCGCGCCTGCCAGCCCTGAACCTCTCCGGACAACTCCGCGCCGAAGGCTACGCCTGCGACCTGGACTACGCGGACCGGAGCGCCAAAGGCCAGTTCAAACAAGCAAACCGATCCGGGGCGGCGTTCACCCTCGTGCTGGGAGAAGAAGAACTGGACCAGGGCACCTGCACGGTCCGAAACATGGCGTCCGGCGAAGAACAACGGGTGTCAGTGTCCGGCGGCCCGGGTGAACTGTTCCGCGTCTTGCGGTAAATAGATGCCTGTGGAGATCCCGGCACAACTCGTAGAGGATCTACGCGGCGCCCAAAGCATCGTGGCGTTAACCGGCTCGGGTATCTCGGCCCAGAGCGGCGTACCAACCTTTCGACAAGCCCAGACCGGCTTGTGGGCTCAATATGATCCCCAACAACTCGCCACCCCGGGAGCGTTTATGCGAGACCCGAAACTCGTGTGGCAGTGGTACGAGTGGCGT
>JBARZO010000242.1:0-6601 GCA_049650165.1 Rubrobacteraceae bacterium | reverse complement strand
ATCTACGACAACTATGTTTGGGCTAGCCAAGCGATCAACTAGGAAGAAGCTTTGGGCTATACTCAGATGCTCTTTGGTCGTTCCGAAGTAACCCAACGCACCTGCATCGATACCGTAGTATGAGCGTCCCCAATAGACCGTATTGAGATATTCGTGGAGTATTTCATGCTTTGATCTGCGAGTTTCCTCGACTAGCGCCCAAACTGCTTGCGAGAGTTTGCCCTGAAGCGTTCGGTTGCGACGAACACCCCTCGCCTCCTGCCGAATGTTGTAGAGTTGCTGCGTGATGGTACTGGCACCTTGCAGTACTCCGATACCTAGGCCATTTGCTGCTACTGCTCGCACAATAGCTATAGGGTCCACTCCATAGTGCAATAAGAATCTCTTGTCTTCGATATGGAAAAGTTGTACGAGAAAATGATGCGGCACTCCCATAGCTGGAGCAAACGGGGTTGCTGCAGCTTCAACAATCGAACCAAAAGTTCGCTCGGAAGCAGCTCGACATGCACTGAGACATACCTGAGGCCAAGGTATCGTAACTCTAGTCAATGCTCCTCGTGCAACCATGGAACACACCCAACCTACCTTAACTATACTGTGCACATGCTGTCACACTTGTGTGCGTCGGGCAACGGGTTAGATAGAGCGCTACTCTAAGGCTAGTACAGAAATGTTAAGAGAAGTAGGTGACATTAGTTAAGATGAACTTGGTGGCTAGATGTCAATAGAAGTACCGTTTACGGTTACTGCAATGCTTTATCCTTCCGAGCTATTGCTCCGATGTTAGAGCGAACTAGGTGAGGAATTGCTCGAAGCCCAGATAGTCGTTCAAGGATGTTCGCTAACCCGTAACCCCTAGTGTAGGAAAGAGGACCGCTAAGTGGAGCAGAAGACTACGCGCGATCAAGCGCGCATTTTGGTGGAGTTATTGATATCCGATTGGCGACCGACCATGACACAAATCCTGTGGTCGATTAGAGTTGCCATTGTGCTGGGTATCCTAATACTCATCGGTTACTTTAATAGTGTCACGCTATGGGATTGGCTTGAACTCCTTATAGTTCCAGCAATTATCGCTACGGTAGGCATATGGTTTAATCGTCAGCAACAAGAACGTCAGTTGCGCATTAGTGAGCACCGTGCTCAAGATGACGCTGTACAGGCGTATTTAGATCAGATGTCCCAACTATTGACAGACAAAGATCGACCGTTGCACAGAGCAAGGTCGGGCGACAACCTGAGCACGGTGGCAAGAGCACGAACGTTAACCGTTCTACAGATGTTAGATGGGCACCGAAAAAGGAGCATAGTGCAATTCCTTCATGAAGGAGGTTTGATCAAGCGCGGAGTAGCAGCTCCTGTCGTCAAGCTCGATCACGCTAATTTGAAGTATGCTAGGTTGAGGGGCATCTATCTAGAAAACGCCCAACTGCAAGCTGTCTACTTCCAGGACGCCGACCTTAGGCACTCCTATCTCCGAGGCGCTGTCTTATACAATAGCAACTTGAGGAACGCGAAACTAGAAAGTGCCGACCTGTCACCCTCTGAAAGCAATGGCAATAAACAACCTACCAACCTAGATGGGGTTGATCTCCTGAACGCTGATCTCAAAAAAGCGAATTTACGCGGGGCTGATATGCGACAGGTGAAGTACTTAGTTCAAAGGCAAATTGAGAACGCAGAGGGAGATCTGGATACGCAACTTCCAACTGGACTAACTAGACCACCACATTGGAGTGACTAAGCTTCGAGCATAGGGCGAGTGGACAATAGAGGGAAGAAACCTGATTGAACAAGAATACTGGTACTGGTCTTGTCCCAAAGCTTAATTCGAACGCTCACTTACAGCCACTTCTACCCAGTGCCCCCTACAAAAACTCCTGTTGTTTTGTAAAGACACAACGGTAAGGAGATACCTATCCTTTATACGGTCCAAGATGGGGATACTCTAAACGGTATTGCGAAGCGTTTCGCTATTTCGGTGCAAGTCCTCATAACAGCCAACGGTATCAGAAACCCCGATCTCATCTTAGCGGGGCAGTCACTAATCGTACCATATGATAATGAGGCGCCAGCCTTCTGCGCTCCATGGGGAAAGGCCACCTTGGTACCAGGCACCACTCACCGGGCTTATCTAGGTCCCGCAAACGCTCCCGTCCGCGGCGACCCTAGAGCACGTACCCGCGCAACATACGATAAGGTGATCAAACAGTTTGCAGTAGAGATAAATCCGCGCTACGCTCAGTACAACTGTGAAACCTGCTGCAACGTCTTCGTATGGGACGTCACACGTGCAATGGGGGCGGAAATACCACACGTAGTTAAAGGGAATGGTGAATCGGAGATCGAAAATCAGAGTATATGGCTAAGCGCAAACGGCATGAATCAGTGGCTCAAAGAATGCGGTCCTAGGCATTGCTGGCAAGAGGCATCGATCGAGGAAGCTCAAAGCCTAGCCAACTTAGGTCATCCGGCTGTGGCCACGATATATTGCGAACCGGTCGGTCACATAGGTATCGTACGTCCAGGCGATATGCTAAACGGCCCGGCGCTCGCGCAAGCGGGAACCCAAAACTCTAACCACGCACATACGTATGATTTCTTCCCTGTCAAAGGCACTCGATTTTTCGTCAACGACACGGGCAACTCCGTTGCAGAAGCGTAGGAAGTACTGTTCCAGTGAAGGTATCTTGGTAAAAGCACTCTGTTAAATACGTCTCTTCCGGCAGACTTTTTTATGCCAGAAAGAGTAACGCAAACCCGGCGCCTATCGCCGCGCCCGCTAGTGTCTGGAGCGGGGTGTGGGCACCGGCCATGATCCTGGCCCAGAGCACGAGCGGCAAGATGATCACGAAGGCTAGGCCGAATACTCCCAGGACTAAGGGACCGGCCATCGCGGCGTGTCCGGCGACGGCGGTGTGGGCGCTGGCTTTCCAGAAGAGCGTGACGGCGGCGACTACCGCGGCGGCCAGGCCCATCGAGATCGTGGTGTCGAAGAGGTCTTGCGGCGCGCCGGAGAGCGAGAGTGCGGTTAGCAGTCCCACGAAGGCGACGAGTAGGAGAATGGCCGGCACTACGCGTTCGACGCGGCGGGAGATCCAGAAGTCCCCCACCCGAGAACGCCGCATCAAGAAGAAAACGTATCCCGCTACTATGCCTGCGGCCAACAACTCCAGGGCCAGGTACAGTGCCGCCCCGGCGAGGCTACTCTCTACAAAAGCCACGGCGGCGTAGAGTGCCGTGAAGATAAAGAACGGGTTGAGCACGTTGGACAGCGTGCGGGCCGTGTCGTATGCGGGGCTCTGACGATGATCCATAGCGGGTAAAATCTAGCACGTGCAGCCAGCCCATACATCGGACAGAGAGACCCTAGAACTGTGGTACGAATTGGGGAGGCTCTACTCTGGTTCTGAAGGCGCAACGAACCGGGCGACGATGCTCGGGTTTACGGTCGTCTGTGTGGCCGGGGCTATGGTGTTGCTCTCGGGGTATTTCTTCGGCACGGACTGGGCGGAATCCGCGATGCGAAGGGCGTTTGGGGCCGCTCTGCTGCCGGTGGTGATCGGGGTGCTAGGAGGGGCCGTAGTCTTTGGGCGGGAGCGCTGGAAGTTGCGGCAGAGACGCGAGGTTCTCCGGCGGGCACTCGCGGAGAAGGGCGAGGACGCCGAATGCCCAGCCCGGGATGGATTGCACGCCTACTACGACGCCCAACTCGTGCTGCTACGCTCCGAGTACGAGTTTTTGTTGCTCCAGGGTAGCCAGAGCAAGGCCCGGCTTTTCGAGGAGACGTTCGGATTTATGCCGGAAGACCCTTTCGAGACCGGCCCGTTGAACGTGACGCCGGATAGCGAGGATTTGCGCCGGTTGCGCGGCTTGTGGGAACGCAGGATCTCCATGCGCCGGGAGCGTGGGCTGGAGCCTCCAGCTTTGGGGATCAGGGAAGGCTCGAATTACCGGGTATTCCCGAGGGAGATGACCGTACCGGCGGAGCTTGCGACGCGGAACGCGTACCTGACGATCTCCTGCGACCTGATAAAGCGGCGCTACGGCAAAAACCCGCTAGGTAAAGCAGGAGCCGTGCCGACGGAGTTACAGCGGCGGGTGGAGAAAGACCTGGGCGAGCACGCGGCGCTTACCCGAAAGGTTTAGCCGAAAGGTAAAGCAGCCAACATCCGGAGCACGATAAATCCCATGGCGCACGGCACGAAGCCGACCAGCACGGTCACAACCGCCGTGAGGAATGAGGTCCGGTAGACGGTTCTTATCCCGAAACCCATCAGTATCATCAGCATGTAAGTGATCGAGATGGCGAAGAAAGCCGGGATCCAGGCCACTATCATCGCCCCGTAAGCGTAGGCAACCATCCTGTAGACCTCTTGAAAGCTACCGACTTTGCCCACGAAAGTCCTTATAGAAAGCAGATATACCGCCGCAATGGCCGCCACGATGACGGGCGAGAGCGCCGCGAACAGGAAAGCCTGGAGCACCGTGTATCCCACTATCGCGGGTGTGACCTCACCGAAGATTAGACCGGAGACCAACGCCACCACCGCACTCAGGATACCCGTAACGGCCCCCACGAGCAGCACGAAATATACCGGTTCCTTGACCGGGCCTTCGGTTGAGAATCCCCGGTAGAATGTCTGAGGGCTCAGGAGGACTGCTTTCAGAACCTCCACCGCGCTCGGCAAAGGACGGTCCAGGCTAAATTCCGGGCTTTTGGTGTGCTGCATTTGGATATTATACAAGGTGGGTAGAGAGGACTTGTGAAAGCTTACCGGGGAACATAGACTTAGAGCCCCGGAGAAAGAAGTAAAGGTAGCGAGTTGCGGATATGTTCGAGATCTTTGTAGCGCTAATCCTGGTAGCCGGTATCGTAGGTCTCATCTTGCTGCCGAACTTTGCTCCAGACGTACTGGTCCTGTTTCTGGCACCGTTGATCCCGTTGGCGGTGATACTCGCCTTCGTTCTCTACCCCAAACTAAAGGACTTCTCCTACCGCCGTTGGCGCATCACCCCGCAGAGGATCACCGGCCACAACCTTCAGGCTCTACCTTCGCCCGGGTCTGCGCCCGAAGACCTCTCACACTCGATCATCGAACGGGCGACCGAGATCCGGCGGGCCATGAAAGGCAAGACCTCAGAGATACAAGTCGAGATGTGCGCCCTGGGCTACCGGGCCTGCGTGAACGATATGATCACCCTGACCCATCTCGTCAACCTGGAACTTTCAGAAGCTGGATTCTTCCGTCGCATTAAGCTCCGCCGGGCCCGACGCCGGGCCACGGACGTACTCTCCGCCGCCCGACAAACTCTGCCACCGGGCGTCCTACGCGCCACCCGACAAGAACAGCAGTAGCTTTTAAGAGTCTGCCAGCCGGTCAGTCGGTTAGCCCATCAAGAAGCGGCTACGACAGGAAACTGAAAGACCGAAGTGCTGAAAGACTAGGAGACTAAACGGCTTGTATGTCCCGGATCTCTGGTACTTCACGCCGGATGAGGCCTTCTATGGCGTAGGCGAAGTCTAGTTGCGAGAGCGGGCATCCGCGGCAGGCGCCGAGCATTTCTATGCTGACCGAGGCGTTCTCTTCGTCGAACGCCGCGACGCGGGCGTCTCCCCCATCGGCTTGCATCGCGGGGCGCACTTTTTCAAGCGCCGTCTCGACCCGTCCTCGCATGTTTTGCTTTTCAGGCATGGGGCGATTATATAGGAGGATCGCCCGCTTCAAAGATCCAGCCCTCCGATAGTAGAATGGAAACCTAACCGCACACAAACCTACCCTTTGGAGGGAGACCGTTGAGCGACCAGGATTCCCAAAATCTGCTTTCAATAGCGGCGCCGGAGAGTGACCCCGCAACTTACTACCTCTCTGGATTTCTCGCGCCGGACCCGGTGATCTTTGTTCGGGCCGCCGGGAGGAAGTATCTTGCCGTCTCCGCCCTGGAGTACGGCCGGGCCCAAAAGCAGGACGGCATAGACAAGCTGTTCTCCTTCGAGGAGTTGGAGATCAGCCGCCTCGCCCGGAAACTCAAAAGCGGACCCCGCGCCTACGCCGCCGCAGCCGCCGCCCTGCTCGAAAGCCTCGGCGTAGACTCGGTCGCCGTTCCACCGAACCTGGGAGTCATCTACGCGGACGAACTGCGCGACCGCGGCATAGAAGTTTCACCCGATCCGAAACTATTCGCCGAAATGCGCCGGGTAAAAACCGAGAAAGAGATTTCGCACATCGAGAAGACCCAACACGCAGTCGAGCGCGCCTGCGCCCACGCTGTGGAGATCATCCGGGAATCTAAGGCGAGGGAGTACGGCAACCTATTCTACGGGAACCACGCCCTGACCAGCGAGTTCTTGCGCTCCGAGATAGAGATAGAGCTCCTAAGGCACGGCTGCGCCGCCGACGCGGGAACCATCACCGCCGGCGGTTCCCAGTCCGCCGATCCGCACGAGCAGGGCCACGGCCCCCTGCGGTCCGGCGAACCGATAATCCTCGATATCTTCCCCGTCAGCAAGGAGAGTCGCTACTACGCCGACATGACTCGCACCGTCGTGAAAGGCGAACCTAGCGAGGAAGTACAGGAGATGTACGACGCGGTTCTGGAG
>JBARZO010000241.1:0-13057 GCA_049650165.1 Rubrobacteraceae bacterium | reverse complement strand
CCTGTATTTCACCCAACTCTGGTGGAAAGTCCCGCCGGAGTTTAGCTGCAACACGAACGAACAGGGCGAATTTATATTTGCCCGCGCAGGCTCCGATGGCGAGCTCGTAAAGGCATCGGGACTGTGTAATTGGATCGGCATCGAAGCCTTCTACTCGGATAAGCCGCGCAACCTGTTTACCGCCGGCATCCTGCGCCAGTTCGACGGACCTGAGCTATATATTCCGATAGGGCTGGCCCAGGCGGCGAACGGCGCTTTTATCGAGAACGTGGTGAAACCAAACATCGCGTGGTTCGGGTACATCATCTGGGCCAGCGAAGCGTTCATCGCGACCAGCCTGCTCCTCGGTTTCATGACCCGATTAGGCGGGTTGGTGGCGATAGGCATGTCCACCCAACTAATGATCGGCTTGGCCGGCATCCCCGACCCGTTCGAGTGGGAGTGGAGCTACCAACTCATGGTGCTGCTCTCGATCGTCGTTTTCGGCCTCGCACCCGGAAGATACTTCGGCCTGGACCGCCTGATACGCCCCAGGCTGAAAGCGCTCAAAGACCGGGGCAGCAAAATAGGTAGTCTGCTATTGCTGTTCACTTGAGCCCGCAGTAATGGACGATATTCTTTAGAGAGGAGGTAGCCAGGATGGACTACGGAACGGCCCAACTGATATTTCTCATAATCCTTTTGGTGGTCATGGCGACGGTGGTGATCGGTACCTTCGTCTTCACGACCCTCGTAGATCGCTCCCTCGCCAACGAAGGCACCCAGGAACGGAGCGCCGACGAGGTCAGTACGGACGACGAAAGAGGCACCGAAGAGAAAGACGCGGAGTAAAGATCTTCGCTATCGAGGGAGGGAGGTGAGCGTGACAGGCGGCAATACTAAAAAACGTGCGCTGGTGACCGGCGGGGCGGGCCTTATCGGGTCTCATCTGACGGACCTGCTGCTTAGCGAGGGCTACGACGTGCGCGTCCTCGACAACCTCGAACCCCAGACCCATCGTAACGGCAAACCACCCTGGATACCAGAAGAAGCGGATTTCGTAGAGGCGGACATCCGGGACCGGGAGGCCGTAACCGCGGCGCTGCAGGACGTGGACCTCGTCTTTCATCAGGCGGCCTACGGCGGTTACATGCCGGAGATCAGCAAGTACGTCCACGTAAACAGCTTCGGCACCGCCCAGATGCTGGAGATCATCCGCGACGAGAACCTGCCCATAGAGAAGATCGTCGTCGCCTCCTCCCAAGCCGTCTACCGTGAAGGCGCGGCCCTCTGCCCGACGCACGGCCTCGTCTTCCCCGATACCCGCCCCACAACCCAACTCGCGGCAGGAGACTTCGCCGTTCGCTGTTCCGAGTGCGGCCTGCCGTCCGAGACGACCACGACGCCGGAAGAAGCCCCGACGGGGGGCGAGATGGTCTACGCCATCACAAAGGCGGACCAGGAACGGCTCGTGCTGACCTGGAGCCGGCAGACCAGGATACCCGCCGTCGCCCTGCGGTACTCTTGCACTTACGGACCAAGGCAGTCCATCTTCAACCCGTACACGGGAGTCATCGCAATTTTCTGCACCCGGCTTTTGAGCGGCCAGCCGCCGGTGCTCTACGAGGACGGGGAGCAGACCCGCGACTTCTCCTACGTCGGGGACATCGCCCGGGCCAACCTGCTCGCGGCGACGACGGATAAGCTAGATGGCATGACGGCCAATGTGGGGAGCGGCAAGGGCGTGACTATCCGGCAGGTGGCGGAGATGATCTCCACCGCTCTCGACATCCCTATAGAGCCGGTCGCCCGCGGCGAGTTCCGGCCCGGCGAGATGCGCCACCTGACCCCGGACGTCTCCCGCATCGCCTCCGCCGGATACAAACCGGAGACAGAGTTGGCCGACGGCATCGGACGATACCTGAACTGGATCAAAGAGCAGGGAAACATCCGGGACTACTTCGCGGAGGCCGAGAAGATACTGCGGGAGAAGAAGATCGTGCAGGAAGTCGCCTCCACTACCAAATAGATGGCTCACCGGTCAAATAAGTCTAACCCCTCGCTGCATCGGCACGCACTAATCGTACTCGCGGCGATGCTGCTGGTAGCTGTAAGCTGTGGGTCTGATCAGTCCACCGAGCAACGAGACACGGCTGAGCGGGAGACCCGGGAGACCGGCCAGGCATACACTCCGCCCGCCGAACTCCCCCGTCCGCCCGAACCCGCCGACGCGCCGTCCCTCGAAGAAGACCCCGCCGGGACGGTCATGGAACTCAACAGGGGACCGGAGGGCCTCGTCGCGGATTCAGAGACCGGCCTCGTCGCGGTGGGACTCCGTAACCCCGACCAGCTAGCCCTGATCGACAGCAGCAGCGGAGAAGTCGCCCGGAAGGTAGACCTGCCGGAATCTCCCCGGCATCTGGGCCTCGCCGCCCCCGGCGGGCCGGTGCTCGTCCCGGTCGAACGCACCAACGAGCTCGTACAGGTCAGCTTGCCGGACGGGGAGATCCTGAACACAACACCGGTCGGCAAGTTCCCCCACCACGCCGCAGCCACCCCGAACCGCCGCATCTTCGTATTAGACGAGCAGGCGAGCACTATCTCGGTAATAGAGAATGGTGAAGTTATCGGAACTCTCGAAACCCTCAGCTATCCCGGCGGCGTCGCCGTAACACCGGATGGGCGGGTCGGCGTCGTAGGCGTGCGAGGATTGGGACTGGAGGTCTTTGATCCGGAATCCTTGAAATCCCTGGGACGCATAGACGCCGGCGAAGGTCCGACCCATCTCGCCGCCGGCCCCGACGGTCGCTTCTACGTAGCAGACACCCGGGGCGACGCGATACTGGTCTACGAAGCAAAGCCTGAATTGAAGCAGGTCGCCCGTTTACCGCTCGACGGAGGCTCACCTTACGGCATAGCAATGGACCCCGAACGCGGACACCTGTGGGCAACATTGACCGCCGAGAACACCGTGGTCCAATACGACATCAGCAGCGATAAACCAGAGGAGCTAGACCGTTACCCAACCGTCCGCCAGCCCAACACCGTCGCGGTGGAACCGGAGAGCGGACAGGTCTTTATAGGCGGCAGGGTGAAAAACCAACTCCAGATCCTGGAACCGTAAACCCTAGACCCCGCCTTCCATCCGGTAGACATACCCGTAGTCGAAGGCGAAATCCTCTTCCTCCAAAGACTCGATGGTGCGGAGCAGGAGTCGCGGCAACACCTCTTTCGATAGCTCAAGCCGCCGATCCAGGTCTCCCTTTGTCTCCGGTTCTCCCACGCCGGTCGCGTAGTTGACCGGGAAACCGATCAGGGCGTAGGGAATCTCCAGCTCCCCGGCGAGGACAGCCTCCGGCCCGCAGGTAAGGCTCACCGCCGTCACCCCCGCCGCCGCGAACGAGTGTATTTCGGACCGCGTCTCGAAGCGCGGCCCGTTCGTGTGTCCGTAGACGCCCCCGACCGTCGGCTCCAATCTCAGTTCTTCCGCCGCCCGCGCGGTCCGACGTCGGAGGCGCGGCGAGAAAGGCTCGTCCAGGATCAGGTGTCCCCGCTCCGGGTCGCCGGGTTCGGTGAAGATGGTGCAAATCTCCCCATTTGGCAGCCGGTTCTCCGGGAAGAACAAATCGTCGAACGGCACCGGCTTCCCGAGGGCCAGCCCCGGGTCCACTGCCCCCACCACCGTCGTCGCCAGCACGGCCCGCGCCCCGAGCTTGGACAACCCTGCCAGGTTGGCCCGGTACCCGATCTGGTTTGGAAGAAAGCGATGGTCCGGACCGTGGCGCGAGATCGCACCAACCCGCCAACGTCCCACCCGCCCCACCGACACCACGGCCTCGCCGAACGCTGTCTCCACCCGCTGCTCCCGGACTTCGCCGGGAAACGAATTCAGGGCGGACCCCGTGATGACGCCAAGCTCTATCTTCCGCTCGTCCATCGCGACCCTTCCTAGAGAAAGGACCAGTATCTGAACTGGGTATACCTGTGTCAACAACTAGAAAGGAATCTCTATGCTAACAGTGAACTTGTGCGCAGATGCTGTATAGTTTATTCACTATCATTGTAATACTATCGTATATACTAAAG
Source organism: Rubrobacteraceae bacterium (assembly GCA_049650165.1). Lineage (GTDB taxonomy): Bacteria > Actinomycetota > Rubrobacteria > Rubrobacterales > Rubrobacteraceae > SIRX01. The sequence goes on along the minus strand of JBARZO010000241.1, from coordinate 8,992 downwards.
GAAAATCTGTTGTAGTGAATGGATGGGACGAGTTTGAGTGGGACGAGCACAATGAAGACAAGATCTACGATAAACACAGAGTCCACACCTACGAAGCGGAAGAGGCTGTGCGAGATTCAGACGCTGTCTCGTTGTCTGCTCATAGTGGAAACGTAGGTTTCATAGGCCAAACCGACGATGGAAGAACACTTGTGGTTATCGTAGAACGCAAAGCAAGGCACTTGCTCAGGGTAGTAACAGCAAGACCTGCCACTAAAAACGAGAAAAGTTCTTACTGGAGACGCAGAAAATGAACTCAATGAAAAAGATAACCGATCCTTCTCAGATTCCCCAAAATATGACAGAAGAACAAGCACGCGACTTCTGGGACAGCCACGAAATTACCGAAGAGTATCTAAGTAAGGCTAGTCCGGCTCCCGAGGGCAATTTGCCAAAGCTGCCTCCTCGCACAAAGCCTATCTCCATTCGCTTAGATGAGGACACGCTCGGGCGGCTAAAGAAGCTGGCAGAGATTAAGAACAAAGGTTACCAAACCTTGCTCAAGGAGTTTGTTTCTGAACGTCTATATGAAGAAGAAAAGAGAGAAGGTCTAGTGCCTTCCAGTTCAGGACAGAAATATATTACGCGCAGGCAAAGAATAGTGTGCCCACCGATTAGCATTATGAGTCAAGGTTTGCACGTACCAGATGTTCACTCAGTTGGGAGCAAGAAAACAGGTAGAGTGCGGGATCCCGAACCAAAAGATTTCTTCGTTAGCTTAGGAAATTTGGGGAGCAAACGTTGCGCGAAATAGAAAAGAAGGAGACCGAATAAGTGGACCACATGCAAAACCAAAACGCGGATAATTCGGCCTTTATTTTGATGCCTTTCGACATAGGTTTCGAACCCATTTATTCGGAATTGATCAAGCCAGCTTTGGAGGAAGCAGGTTTCAACGTGCACAGGGCAGACAGTACATTAGACCAGCAGAACATATTAAGAACTATTGTTCACAGCATCGACAACGCCGACTTGGTTATTGCAGAACTAACCACATCTAATCCAAATGTATTCTACGAATTAGGTATTGCACACGGTCTGCGAAAACCGGTAGTTTTGCTATCCCAAGAACTAGAACAAGTGCCATTTGATCTTCGATCTTACAAAATTGTCACTTACTCTACCCACTTCGATGAAGTACATAAGCTAAAAGATAGTTTGAAAACTATAGCACGTGGAATCATAGAAAATTCCGTTAGTTTCGGTAGTCCTGTTCAGGACTTTGCTCGCAGTACTATAGGCTCATCTACTGTGCATTCGGGGGTGTTCTCAGAACGAGTAGAAGAAACACGGATTGAATCTGGAGAACATGAAGAAGATCTGGGAATATTCGATTACGTCGATGAAGCAGAAAACTCTATAGAACAGATCGCTTCGATTGTAACAGAATTTACAGAAATAATTGAAGGTTTTGGAGAGCGAACTTACGACTTGGCCTCTAAAGCTCAAGAGCTGAGTGAAAGTGGGCATCCGGCTAGTGCAATTCAAATGCGCAAGGTAACTGCGGAAGTTGCCAAAGAGATCAGTAGACTTGGCGATGGGATAGGGAACAGGCTACAAGATTTTCATCAAGAATGGGAAAGTATGGAAAAGAGTTTTGCTGGATTGCTTTCCAAAACAGAAATCGGAACCATCGAAGATCGTGAGCAAGCACTAGAGTTGCTTTCGCAGTTGGAAGAATTTCGAGCATCGATAAGTCCAGGCTTGAGTGGATTACAAGAAGCCCGAGAGGCCTTGTCATCCAACACAGGTTTGAGTAAAGATCTTAACGTTGCTATTAGAGGCACAGTTAAAGTCATGGATGAACTCATCGAAGAACTGTCCACAGGAGAGTCTTCCCTTTCCAGAATGACGAACCTATTAGATCAGAAGATCCAGGATTCGTCTTGATTCAGCCGGCATAGCATGCGAGTTCCAGTGTGAGAAGCGCTGTATGAAATGTAGGCATTGCCCAGTTTCGACTAAATTTAAACCTACAAGCCGCACGTCCTGAAGCCCGCGAAGAGGTCCCGGCGCTCGGGCGTGCCGAAGTTACGCCAGGTGTTGCGGAGCATACGGGCACGCGTGGCCCAGGAACCGCCGCGCATCAGCTTGTGGTCCCCGAACCAGGGCTGCGAGTAGTCTTTGTACGGGTCCGCCACGAAACCGGGGAAGGGGCCGAAGTCGTCGGCGCACCACTCCCAGACGTTGCCCATCATCTGCCGCAGCCCGAAGTCACTGTCTCCCTCCGGGAAGGCGGCCACGTCCACCGGGCCTAGCAGCCGGCCGTCCATGTTGGTCCTCTCCGGGGTTGGGGGCTCATCGCCCCAGGGGTAGGGGCGTTTGTGTTCGTCCGTCTCCGAACCAGAAGCGGCCAGCTCCCACTCGGCCTCGGTCGGAAGGCGGCGTCCGGCCCAGTTGCAGTAGGCTTCGGCCTCGTACCAGTTGATATGAATGACGGGCTGGTGAGGAGGGAGGGGCTCGACCTGATCGAAGTGTCGGTGGCGCCACTCTCCACTTTCTTTCGACCAGTAGACGGGATGCTGTGCGTCGTTGTTCTCGCGCCAGGCCCAGCCTTTCTCACTCCAGAGGTCGCGGTTTTCGTAGCCACCGTCGTCCACGAACGCGGCGAACTGAGTGTTGGTGACGGGGGCCTTCGAGATGCTGAACGGTTGCACCTGGACGGGGTGCGCCCACTTCTCGTTGTCGAAGACGAAGCCCATGTCTTCCGTGGCGCCGAGCATAAACTCGCCGCCGGGTATTTCGACGTCGCCCTCCAGGGGACCGGCCGGCTGGTCGTCGAGGATGGAAGGATCGTAGTCGGAGATTTGGGGCGCGGGGAGGCCGTGAGTCTGACGGGTGTAGGTAAAGGCTTCGCCGTGCATGTCTTCGTGGAAGGTGGCGAGCCGGATGAAGTAGTCCACCTCGGGGGTCGGGCCCTCGGTCTTGAGAAGATGGATGGTTTCATCAAGAGCCCGTTGCATATACTCCAGGGTAGCCTCGCGCTCGACCAGCGGCAGGTCCCAGCGGATATCGTGGGCGACCTTCATCGAGTCGTAGAGGTCGTCGGTGTTGGAGAGTATCTGTGAGGGGGCGAACTCGTCGTTGGTGATGCGGCGGAGGTTCCACTGTTCCTGGAACCAGGCGAGATGACCGATCTCCCACAGCGGCGGGTTGACGATGCGGAGCTGCGGGCCGAGCATCTGCTCCTCGTCCAGGTCGCTTATGAGCTCCAGGGTGCGCCTGCGCGCGTCCACCATCATATCTATGAGCTGCTGTTCCCGGTCCTGCGTATCCTGCATAGGATCTCCTATTCCCGACTGCTCTCTGCCTTGCATATTAGCGCACCCGGTTCCGTATGTGAGATGATTCCGGACTGCATGAAGATTACCATCGTGACCCCAGCCGCCCCGAAGTCCCTGAGCGGAAACCGGAATACCGCCGTCCGTTGGGCGCGCTTTCTAGAAGAAGCCGGGCACGATGTCGCGGTCGAAGAGACCTGGAGCGGAGAAGAAGCGGACCTCATGGTCGCGCTGCACGCCCGCCGGAGCTACCCTTCCATCGCGGCCTACGCCGAAGCCCACCCGGATCTTCCGCTCGTAGTCGCCCTCACCGGCACCGACCTCTACCGGGATCTCCCCACCGACGAGAACGCCCGGGAGTCCCTGGACCTCGCGACCCGCCTGATCGTTCTTCAAGAAGCCAGCCTCGACAAGATGGAGGAGCGCCACCGGGAAAAGACTCGCGTCATCTACCAGTCCGCCGAACCCACTGCACCCCAGTCACCCGATGAAAACTTCTTCGACGTGTGCGTCATCGGTAACCTGCGCGAGGTAAAGGACCCGTTCCGCGCGGCCCTCGCAGCCCGGCTTCTCCCTGCTCAGTCCAGGATAAGGATTTTGCACGCCGGAAAAGCGCAGGACGAACGGTTCGAGGGAGAAGCGCGGGCGCACATGGATACCTCGCCCCGCTACCGTTGGTTGGGCGAGTTGCCCCATTCGGGGGTCCGGTATCTGCTCTCCCGCTCCCGGTTGCTCGTGCAAAGTTCCGTGATGGAGGGCGGGGCTAACTCGGTCTGCGAGGCGCTGGCCGCCGGGGTGCCGGTGATCGGCTCGGACATCCCCGGCAACGTCGGGATGCTGGGCAGAGATTATCCCGGTTACTATCCGGTCCGTGACACGGAGGCGCTGGCGCTGCTGCTGGAAAAGGTCGGACGCGACGAGGGTTTCTACCGTTCGTTACAGGAGGCGTGCGAGTCGCGACGGCATCGGGTTTCGCCGGGGCGAGAACGCGGGGAGCTGGCGGCTCTGGTGACAGAGATCACCGCTGAGAGCAAAAACCGGGCCGCGGACATATAATCGTCTTTATGGACGAACGAACGCGCATACGACTGACGAAATATTCCACCAAGGCTGGTTGAGCCTCCAAGTTCTCTCCAGGGGACCTGGAGCAAGCACTCGAAGGACTCACACCGGCTGCGGTCGACGGCTTTATAAGCGGCATGGAGACCCGGGACGACGCCGGGTACATACCGTTCGGCGGCGGCCTGCTCTTGCAATCCGCTGACTTCTTCACCCCGATCGTGGACGATCCGTACCGCTTCGGCCAGATCGCCGCGGCCAACGCCTTCTCGGATATCTACGCCATGGGCGGCGAGCCGCTGACGGCGATGAACCTGGTCGGCTTCCCCTGCTCGCTGGACATGGGGATCTTGCGCGAGATCCTGGCCGGCGGCCAGTCCCGAATAGACCAGTCCGGGGCGAAGCTCTGCGGCGGCCATTCCGTCCAGGACGACGAGCCCAAGTTCGGCCTCTCCGTAACCGGCTTCGTCGAAGAAGACCGGGTAGTCCGTAACGCCGGCGCAAGACCCGGCGACGCCCTGGTGCTCACGAAACCGCTCGGCATGGGGATCCTCACCACGGCGGTAAAGCGCGACATCTTCCCCGAGTCGGAGATCGAAGACGCCATCGAGGCGGCGGCCACGCTCAACAAAACCGCCTGCGCAGCCATGCAGGCAGTAGGAGTCTCCGCCGCCACGGACGTAACCGGCTACAGCTTCCTCGGCCATCTCTCCGAGATGCTCGAACCCGATGGAATTGGGGCGGTGGTTCGTCGCGGCGAGGTGCCGGTCTGGGAGAAGGTCGAGCCGCTGGCGGCCGAGGGCTGCTACCCGGGCGGCCTGGTAAACAACCGGGACTACATCGGGGACGCCGTAACGGCGGATGGCGTGACGCAAGAAGACCTGTTGCCGCTCTACGACCCGCAAACGAGTGGCGGTCTGCTCATCGCAGTCGCCGAAGAGCGCCGGGACCAGCTCGTCCGCGCGCTGGAGAAAAACGGTACGCTGGCGGCGGTGGTCGGCGAGGTCGTAGAAGAGCCGGGAGTCCGCGTCACCCGGTAGCTTCCGTCGAAGCTTCTCCTTGACGAGGATCTCCGCTACAGGCAAGATAGCGTCAGGTGGAAGAAATGGAAACCCGCGCCGTCCTTGATACGGTATCTACGCCGCAGGGCTTCGCGCCGGAGGGTTGATGACCTCCCCCGGTTCGGCAGAGGAGTTGCGGCGGTTCGCAGAGATTCAGGGCCGTCTCGGGCCGTTGTTCGAGAGGGCTTTCCCGGACCGGCAGGCGCGCCAGACCGTTCTGGTAGTCCCGAGCCTCTCGCTAGACGTGGAGGAGCTGGCGAAGATCGAGGGCGTCCACCACTACGAAGAGCGGCTGCTGTGCATGTTGATGCTCTTGCGGATGCCGGGCGCGAACCTCGTCTACGTCACGAGCCAGCCGATAGCACCCACGATCATCGACTACTACCTGCACTTGCTCCCCGGGGTCCCGATCAGCCACGCCCGCCGGCGCCTGACGCTCCTCTCCTGCCACGACGCCTCCCGCGCACCCCTGACGCAGAAGATACTGGCGCGCCCCCGTCTCATGGATCGCATCCGGGCCGCTATCCCGGATCCCGGCGCCGTCCACATGGCCTGCTTCAACACCACCCCGCTCGAACGTACCCTCGCCGTGCAACTCGACACGCCCATCTACGCCAACGACCCTTCCCTGAACCACCTCGGCACCAAAAGCGGAAACAAGGAAGTGTTTCGGGAAGCCGGCATAGACATGCCGGACGGCGCCGAGCACCTGCGGGATGCCGGGGATATTGCGCAGGCACTGTCTGAACTCAAGCAGCGCAATCCAGAACTAAGCCGCGCGGCGGTAAAGTTAAACGAAGGCTTCTCCGGTGAGGGGAACGCGACCTTCTCCTATGAAGGAGCGCCTGAAGGTAATGGCCTCACTGGCTGGATCTCGGAAAAACTACCGGGCCGCATCCGTTTCGAGGCGAAGACAGAGACCTGGGAACGCTACTGCCAGAAGTTCGAGGAGATGGGTGGGATCGTGGAGAGCTTCGTGGAGGGCGACGAGGTGCGTTCGCCGTCGGTGCAGTGCCGGGTAGATCCTCTGGGTAACGCATGCATCGTCTCGACCCACGACCAGGTGCTCGGTGGCCCATCAGGACAGATCTTCCTGGGCGCCGCCTTCCCCGCCGACGAAGCCTACCGCCGGGACATCCACGAAGCCGGAAACAAAGTCTGCCAGATACTCCAGGAGAAGGGCGTGCTGGGACGCTTCGCCGTGGACTTCGTCTCGGTAAGACGCGGCGACGCCTGGGAACACGCGGCCATCGAGATCAACATCCGCAAAGGCGGCACCACCCACCCCTATCTGATGCTCCAGTTCCTCACCGACGGCGACTACGACGTGGACAGCGGCATCTACTACACTCCCACCGGCCAACCCTGCTACTACTACGCTTCAGATAACCTCCAGAGCCCGGCCTACGTCGGCCTCACCCCCGACGACCTCATAGACATCGCCGTAGAAAACGAACTCCACTTCGACGCCGCGGACCAGCAGGGCGTCGCGTTTCACCTCATAGGCGCCCTCTCCGAGTTCGGGAAGCTAGGGACCGTCTGCATCGGCGACAGCCGGGAGAGCGCCGCAAAGCTCTACCACGACACCGTCGCCGTACTGGACCGCGAGGCCGCGCAGAACTCTTCTTAAAGTTCCCCGCTCACCCGCGAACGCGCCACGTCCCGCGCCTCTCGAACCCGCTTCACGGCAGCCTCCGCCGACGCCGCAACAGCGGTCAGATGCCCCATTTTGCGCCCCGGACGCGCCTCCGCTTTGCCGTACAGGTGCAACTTCACCTCCGGCAACGCGCAGACCGACGACCAATCTGGCTCCCCCTCCGACCACAAATCTCCGAGCAGGTTCGCCATCGCTGCGGGCCGCACCCGCTCCGTGCTCCCGAGCGGCAACCCGCAGACGGCCCGAAGTTGCTGCTCGAACTGAGACGTAACAGCACCCTCGATAGTCCAGTGCCCCGAGTTGTGAGGACGCGGTGCGATCTCATTGACGAGGAGCTTTCCTCCGGTCGCCACAAAGAATTCCACACAAGCCGTCCCGACGACCTCCAACTCCTCGAAAATACCCCGAGTTATCTCCACCGCCTCACGTTCCACATCCGACGTTACATCAGCCGGCGCCACAGTCACATCGAGGATATGATCGCTGTGCGTGTTCTCCACCACACCGTAGTGTGCGAACGAGCCATCCACTCCCCGCGCCGCCACCACCGAGACCTCCTTATCGAAGTCCACCCAGGTCTCAAGAATTGCCTCGCCGCCGAGCGCCTCCCACGCATGGTTCGCATCTCCAACAGCCTCTATCTTCGATTGTCCTTTACCATCGTAGCCGAAGCCCGCCGTCTTCAGCACCGCCGGAACCCCGACCTCTCGCAGCGCCCCTTCCAACGCCTCTCGCTCGGGAACCTCCCGAAACGGCGCCACCGGGAATCCGCTGTTGTGGAGAAAAGTCTTCTCCCGCAACCGGTTCTGCGCCGTGTAGAGCGCCTCCCAACCGGGACGCACCGGCACAACTGACGAAACTTCCTCCACCGTAGCCGCCGGGATGTTCTCGAACTCAAGCGTCACCACGTCCACGCTTTGGGCGAATTCTCCCACGGCGTCCAGGTCGTCGTAGTCGGCGCTCCACTCCCGGTCCGCCACCTGACCCGTCGGGCTATCCGAATCCGGCGAGAGGACATGTACCCGGTAGCCCATCCGGCGGGCGGCGAGCGCCAGCATCCGCCCGAGCTGGCCGCTCCCGAGCACCCCGACCGTAGAGCCGGGCAAAACAGGTCCGCTCACGAAAGCTCCGATTCCAGGACCTTCTGCGCCTGCTCCTCCCGGAACCGATGCAGCTTCTCCCGCAACTCCGGGCGGCTGTTGGCGAGGATGGCGACGGCGAGCAGGGCGGCGTTTGTGGCTCCCGACTTTCCGATAGCGAGTGTCCCGACCGGGACCCCGGCGGGCATCTGGACGATGGAGAGCAGCGAGTCCTCGCCCGAGAGCGCCCGACTCTCTACCGGCACACCGAGGACGGGCACGGTGGTGTGGGCGGCGACCATCCCCGGCAGGTGGGCCGCGCCGCCGGCCCCGGCGATGATCACCTCCAGGCCCCGCTCCTCCGCCTCCTTCGCATAAGAGGCCATGAGATCCGGCGTCCGGTGCGCCGAGACCACCCGCCGCTCGTACGCCACCCCGAACCGCTCCAGCGTCTCGGCGGCGTGCCGCATCGTCTCCCAATCGGACGTGCTGCCCATGATCACCCCGACGATAGGGATTCTATTTTCGGTCTGCTCCAAAAACTCATCCTAGATTCGTGTACACGCAACACGCATCCTACACGAGAACCTAAACAGGCTCCTACAGATACTCCAAATAGAAGTTCCACTTGCCGCGTCAATTGGTAGCACATACAATACCACTATGAGTAAGCCTGAGGTGGTTCTGGATACGAACATCCTAGTGGCTGGTTTGCGTTCCCGGCTCGGGGCTTCTTTCAGGCTCATCTCTTTGATCGGCTCAGGTAAGTTCGAGATCAACCTCTCAGTACCTCTCGTATTAGAGTACGAAGAGGTA
>JBARZO010000240.1:0-1902 GCA_049650165.1 Rubrobacteraceae bacterium | reverse complement strand
GGACGACAGCATCAACTCCTATTGCGACCGCCGCAACCATACTTTCTTTGAGGTAGAGAAGGTTGCCACATCTCGACTTCTAGGTAAAACCCGGCGACAGCTTGAGAATGCTAGAAATCTTTCTGTCGGGCTCGTAGCGTCTATAGGTGACAGGGGTTATGTCCTAGTTTGGATTGAGGCATTACGGCTCTTTACTGACCGTACTCATCACGAATTCGAGCGAACTAATTTTATGTCTTAGTGTGCTTGAGATCATCCATAATTTGGCCCAGCTTTCTACTACTCTCCTAACATCTGTCCGGCACCCAAGACGGCGCACTTATGGGGATCATGGACTACGGAAACGGGCACACCAGTCTTGTAACGCAGCAGGTCTTCCAATAGCCTGAGCTGCGCCCCACCCCCGCACACAGCGATCCCTCCTTCGGCTACGTCCGAGACCAACTCCACGGGCGTGCTTTCGAGCGTGACCCTGACCACCTCCGCTATGGCCTCTACAAACCTTTTTATAGCCTCGTGAATCTCCGTACTGCTGACCAGGATCGTCTTAGGGTCCTTAGAATCCCCCGTGAGGAGATTCACTCCGCTAACCTCTACAAACTCGTCTTCTTCCAGCGGCAAGGCGCTGCCCAACTCTATCTTGAGCCTCTCAGCTTCCTGGAGGTCGATCGAGAGAATATGCTCTTTGCGAATATACGACTGGATGGCGTCATCCATGTCGTCCCCACCAATCCGTACGGAAGTGCCGGCTACTATTTCACCCATGGATAGAACTGCCGCCTCTGTCTTCCCACCTCCGACGTCAACGATCATAGACCCTCGCGTCCCATCTACTGCAAGCTCCGCTCCTACGAGCCCAGCTCCTATCGCCGCAGCCAGTGTTCCCTCTACGGTGTAGGCCTCGCGGGCACCGGCAGCAACTACAACCCGCCGGGCACTAGAGACCTCCAAATCGGTCGCTCCAGAGGGTACACATACGAGCATTTTCGGCTTCATCCGAGGACGAAAGAAGCGCCCGTATACCCCATATACTCGACGCCGAACTTTGCGGAGGAAGTAGGAGAGCATTTGCTCGGCGACCTCGAAGTCGGCAACCACTCCATGTGCCAGGGGCCATACGGCCTCTAACCCGGCGGATTCATCTTGTAGAGTCTTGATCGCGGCCCGGCCAGCGGCAATAACCAGTCCACTTTCACAATCTACGGCTGCCAGTGAGGGTTCGGCAAGCACCACACCCCGGCCCTTGGCGTAGACCTGCGTACTCCGGGTGCCAAAGTCTATCGCCAGACCGGGTCCAGATATTCTTTCGATCACGCCCGTTTTGTCCGCCTAGCTTCCTTTACCCATCCCTATGAAAAACAGTCGGAGCACCCAAGCCACCCAAGGGGAATGCTACCTGAAAAGAGTATTCCTGTGAGGAGCTACTCAATGGTCTCTTCGATCATCGGCGCGGCGCTCTCCTTGTTCGGTACCCAGTAAGCGATGCCCTCTATGTACTGTGGACTACCAGGATAGATCTCTGCCTCCACGCTCCTGCCTAGGAGACCCGTAGTCACCCCGGTCCTTATGACGTAGCGGGCCACTTCGAAGACGTTCATGTTCGTCTCAGTGTTGTTCCTGATGGCCCTGAAGGTGGCTGGCCAGCGCAGCATCTTCGATGGTGACGTCGCTTCCCGGACCAAGGCGGAGAGGAACTTCTGCTGATGGTCGATGCGCCCTATATCCGCCGTAGGACCTCCCCGGTAGCGGACGTAGGCTAGAGCCTCAAGACCGTCGAGGTTCTGCTTGCCGGCCGGGATCTCCACCTTCTGGCCGTCGAGGCCGACAGAGATGGGCTCCTCTACCTCAAGCTCTACACCGCCAAGAGCATCTACTATGTCTTTCACTCCATTGAAGTCCAGG
>JBARZO010000239.1:0-4682 GCA_049650165.1 Rubrobacteraceae bacterium | reverse complement strand
GGAAGATTTCTCCCCACCCTGAAGGCTTAGCCTCCGAAACCGGCGCCAGCCCGTAGCGAGCAACCTCATCACCACCGTTCCACAAAAGGTTTACGATACCGGCGGCAACCAACGCGAGCGCAACGCGGAACCCGACGACGAGGCTCACACTCACCCCGATGCGGCGGCACACCGCAGCCTCCACCGGTAGCGAGTGGGAGAAACTCAACATCAGGGCCAGGATAAAGACCTGCTTGACCGTAAGTTCCATCGTCAGGATCGCCCCGATGGCGGCGTAGAGGTTCAAGAGGTTGCCCAGGGCGAGCGGCACGGCCGCCTCGTTAGGAAGCCCGATCAGGGCCATAACCGGCGTGAGCCCCGAGAGTAGCGCATCGTAGAGGGCTGTATATTGGAGGATTGCGACCGCGAGTGTTACGGGGAAGATGATCTTGCCGAGTTCCCAGGTCGTTCGAAGCCCGCTCTTGAGTCCCTCGCGCCACGAGATCCGACGCCACTTTTTGCCCATACTACTCAACATGCCGGTCCCCACTATACAGACGCTGCTAGGAGGTTCCATCTTCGTGTTTCATTGCGCGAGTCTCCCGGCTACTCTAAGGTTCGTCTCACCATGTTGACAGACACCCGAAGAAACAACCGATGAAGGTTGCGGAGGCCATAGGAGAGACGGTGGCCAGTCACGGGGTCGAGACGTTCTTCGGGCTCGTCGGCAGCGGCAACTTCGCCGTCGTGAACGCCCTGCGCGCCGCCGGGGCGGAGTTCTACTCCTCCCGCCACGAGTGCGCCGCAGTAATGATGGCCGACGGCTACGCGCGGGCCTCGGGGAAGGTCGGGGTCGCGAGCGTCCACCAGGGGCCGGGCTTCACGAACACGCTCACCGCGCTGACCGAGGCCGCGAAGAGCCGCACGCCACTGGTATTGCTCGCCGCCGACACGCCGCCCAACACACTCTGGTCGAACTTCAAGATAGACCAGGCAGCCTTCGCCGCGACCGCCGGCGCGATCCCCGAGCGCGTGCGCTCTCCCAAAACTGCTGCCGAAGACACCGCCCGCACCCTGCGCCGCGCCCAGATAGAGCGTCACCCCGTCGTGCTTAATATCCCGATAGACCTCGTGGAGCTCGACGCGCCGGACGAGCCAGCCCTTCCACCCGAGCCGCCGGAACTGGAACCGCCGCGTCCAGCGGAGCGCACGGTCGCCAAAGTCGCGGACCTGCTAGCCGAGTGTGAGCGACCGGTGATCCTGGCCGGTAGGGGCGCCGCACTCGCCGGAGGCCGCGAGGCACTAGAGATCCTGGGCGAACGCATCGGAGCTTTACTAACGACGAGCGCCGTCGGAAACGGGCTCTTCGCCGGCAACCCGTACGACCTTGGCATTGCCGGGGGCTTCTCCTCTCCGCTCGCCGTCGAGTTACTGGGAGAGGCGGACTTGGTGCTTGCCTTTGGAGCCTCGCTCAACCGCTGGACCATGCGACACGGCAGGCTCTTCCCGCGAAATGCGCGGGTGGTGCAGGTGGACCTCGACGAGGAAGTCATCGGCGCGCTCTATGACGTGGAGGTTGGCATAGTCGGGGATGCGGCGGCCACGGCGCGGGAGATCTCTGAAGAGTTGGAGCAGCGCGACGTTAGCAAACGCGGCTTCCGCAGCGAAGAGCTTGCCCGGAACATCTCCAACCGGCGCTGGCGCGACGAGCCCTACGAAGATGAGGGCACGGAGGAATACATAGACCCGCGCAACCTCAGCATCTCACTCGACGAGCTGTTGCCCGAAGAGCGGACGGTCGCCACCGACTCTGGGCACTTCATGGGCTACCCGGCGATGTACCTCCAGGTTCCGGACGAGCGGGGGTTCATCTTTACGCAGGCCTTCCAGTCGGTCGGCCTGGGGCTCGCCAGTGGGATCGGGGCCACCGTCGCCCGCCCGGACCGGCTCACCGTGATCGCCACCGGAGACGGCGGGGCGCTGATGGCCCTCGGAGAGATCGAAACCGCCGCCCGCTACAAATTGCCGATAGTCATAGTCGTCTACAACGACGCCGCCTACGGCGCGGAGGTGCATCACTTCGGACCGATGGATCGTCCGGTGGATCTCGCCCAGTTCCCCGATACGGACTTCGCCGCCCTCGCCCGCGCCGCCGGAGCCGAGGGCATAACGGTCCGCAAGGAAGAAGACCTCACGTCCGTAAAAGAATGGCTCGGCAGCAGGAACCGGCCGCTCGTGATCGACGCGAAAGTAAACCCCCATGTACGGGCCGAATGGCTCAAAGAAGCGTTCCGCGCCCACTGACAGGAGGAGAATAGGATGACAGAGAACCCAGTAGCATCGCTCATCGAATCGCTCGCCGGAGGCGGGGTGGAGGTCGTGGATCTCACCCAGCCCTTGAACGAGCGCACGCCGTTGCTAAAGCTCCCCGAACCATTCATCAACACGCCGGGTCTGACGAAACATGAGATCAGTGCCTACGACGATCGCGGTCCCGCCTGGGCCTGGAACTGGCTGGAGATCGGGGAACACGTGGGCACCCACTTCGACGCCCCGATCCACTGGGTAACCGGCCGCGACGGCATCGACGTCTCCAAAGTCCCACCCCAACACCTCGTAGCCCCCGCTGTCGTAATAGACAAGTCCGCCGAAGCCGAAGAAGACCCCGACTACCTGCTTACCATAGACGACATCCGCGCCTTCGAGTCCGAACATGGCCTACTCCCCGACGGCGGCTGGCTGCTCCTACGCACCGGCTGGGACGCCCGCGCCCACGACGAGGATCTTTTCCTCAACGCAAGCTCCGGCTCCCCGCAGTCCCCCGGCTTCGACGTGGAGTGTTCCCACTGGCTCGCCGAAGAGTCGCCGCTCGTCGGCGTCGGCGTCGAGACCGTCGGAATAGACGCGGGCGCGGCGGCGGGCTTCGATCCCCCATTCCCGCTCCACTACTATCTGCTCGGCGCGGGCAAGTACGGTATAACCCAGCTCGCCAACCTCGGCACTTTGCCACCCACCGGAGTTCTCCTCATCGTCGCCCCGCTCAAGCTAACCGGTGGGACCGGCAGCCCCATTCGGGCTCTGGCGTTGGCCCCACGAGGGTGAGCTGAGGGACAAGAAATCATACAGTAAGCGACAGTGGTGAGCGACGAAAACATCCCGGTTGGAAACCCTTCGGAGGTGCCGGGTCTCACAACCAAGAAATAGGCGCGAGAGTTCTGGGACACCCATGAGCTGACCGAAGAGTATCTGGAGAGTGCTGGCCCGGTCGCCCAAAAAGACCTGCCGCTGACCCGACCAAGAGCGAGCCTTACCAAACCAATAGCCGTGCGCTTCGACCAGGACGTACTCGACGCCACAAGCAACTCGCGGCCCACAAAAATAAGGGCTACCAGACCCTATCGAAGGAATTCATTTACGAGCGACTCTACAAAGAAGAGAAGCACGGGGGAATACTCAAGTAACCGTTCGAGAGCCTCTATCTACGGAGGGCACAGGCGTTAGGGCACAGGCGTTAGTGCCTCGCGGGTGAGCGCGGAGCACGAATCAGGAGAGCAGCTCTTCGAAGCCTTCCTCGTCTAGGATCGGGACGTCTAGAGAACGGGCTTTTTCCAGCTTCGAGCCGGCCTCCTGTCCGGCGAGCACATAGTCGGTGTTCTTGCTAACCGAGGAAGTGAAGGTTCCACCTGCGGCTTCGACCTTCTCGACGTAATAACTACGTGATTCGCTGAGGGTGCCGGTTATAACGACGCGCTTCCCGGCGAGCGGTCCTTCGGCAGGCCTTGACGCTACCGCGCCGAAGTTCAGTCCGAGCTTCATCAGGCGTCTCATTAGTTCTCGGTTGTCTTCGAGATCGAAGTACTCGACGACCGCGCGGGCCACTACCTCCCCGATCCCGTCTATCTCCGCCAGAGCCTCTACGGGGACGCCCTGTAGGAGATCTTCACCGCTGAACTTCTTCGCGATGAGGCCGGCCGTTACCGCGCCGACGTGCCGGATGCCGAGGGCGTAGAGGACGCGGGGGAAGGGTTGATCCTTGCTCTTTTCTATGGCCCGGATCAGGTTTTCCGCGCTCTTCTCGCCGAAGCCTTCGAGAGGAACTAGCTGCTCGGACTCAAGCTCGTAGATGCCGGCTACTTCTTTCACGAGGCCGAGGTCGAAGAGGCGGGTGGCGAGTTTCTCGCCGAGGCCGTCTATGTCCATCGCGCTCTTCGTACACCAGTGGATGACGTGCTCCAGAGCCTGCGCCGGGCAGCGGGTGTTGATGCACCGGGTCACCGCTTCGCCTTCCGGGCGGGAGACCGGTTCGCTGCACACGGGGCATTCCGTCGGCATCTCGAAAGCGTATTCGCTGCCGTCGCGGTCTTCCGGGATGGCCCGGACGACCTGCGGGATCACATCCCCCGCCCGCTCGACCACCACCGTGTCGCCGATGAGGACACCCTTCTCTTTTACGTAGTCCTCGTTGTGAAGGGTGGCCCGCGAGATCGTTACGCCACCGACGTTTACCGACTCCAGTACGGCTTGCGGCGTCAAAGCTCCGGTTCGCCCAACGTTCACCCAAATGCCCTTGAGTTTCGTCCGGCCCGCCAACGGCTCGAACTTGTACGCTATCGCCCAGCGCGGTGCTTTCTGCACGGACCCCAGCCTCTCCTGCTGCTCGCGGGAGTCCACCTTCACCACCACGCCGTCCACCTGGTAGCCGA
>JBARZO010000238.1:0-5704 GCA_049650165.1 Rubrobacteraceae bacterium | reverse complement strand
GCCTCTGTACCCATCTAGATGTGAACGACGAGGGCATCGAAGCCGCCATCAAGGCCGCAGCCCGGGCAAGGGCTGAAGCAGTATAACTTTGGTTCGTGTCCACACTGTTTCGGGTGACGACCTCGGTGAACCACTAAGGCTTCTCGAAAATTCTCTACGCGACGGAGAACCGGCGTCGGACAAATTCGTGATAGAGCTTCGGAGTGCGGTAGAGGCAGGAGATTTAGAAGTCCTCACGGCTCGATTGAATGACGAGGTCGTCGGAGTCTTGGTGCTTGCACGGCGCCTCAGTATCTCTGTAGGTGGACAATATGTGAGCATAGAAGAACTCTACGTCCTCCCCAAGGCCCGGGGTCAGGGTATGGGTCGAGCTTTGTTGGGTGCTGTGGAGGATCGGTGCGGTGCGCTAGGCACGTCTTATGTAGAAGTCCAGGCGGTTGAGGATGCGGCGGAGGCTTTCTATCGAGCCCTTGGTTTCGAGATCGAGGCGGACGTAAAAGTGATGTCGCGCTCTTACCCGATGCAGGGTTGAGATCCTTAATTTCCGCGCTCGTAAGATAATGCAGAGTAGGACAACCGTCCGAGATTCGGGACGAGGCAGTGCTTCAAAGACGGAGAGGGTTATCTACCGGCGCGCCGGGCAGAGACAGTGCCATTGCTTGCGCGCTCTCGGGGCAAGCGGAGGTGAACTGGACCGAAAGAGTCACCTCCGGAGACGCCCGCCTGACGTCTGTTCGCGAGATCTGCCGGAAGCCCAGCCGGGCGAAGAAATCCTCGGCGTCCTCCGTCAGCAAGTAGACGTTATTCGCCCCACGCTCAGCGGCCAACTCAATGGCGGCATCAACGAGTCGCCGCCCTAAACCTTTGCCCCGCAACTCTCCACGGACGGCCACCGAGCGCAGCAACGCCGCTCCAGCGTAGGGTTCTAGCGCAGCACTTCCCATCACTTCGCTGCTTTTGCGAACTACCAGAATAGTCCCGAGGTGCTGCCGCAGACCATCCGCGGGTAGACTATTCTCTTCAAGCAACGAGAGAACGGCTGGCAGATCCTCCTTCATAGCCAATCCGATTCGCTCCACTTCTATTCCCCTATACCGTCAGTCTCGATCGTTGTCCGCGACAGGCGATGGTTTCTCTTCCTTACCAGCTTCTTCTCGGACCGCACCGACCAGCAAATGCAAGACTGCCACAGCTTCCTGCCAACGCTCCTCGCTTACGCGCATCAGCACCCTACCGGCCTGCTTATTGAGTAAGCGATTTACTTCCGCTGCGCGCTCGCGTCCCGGACCAGTCAGAGAAATCGAGACCAACCGGCCATCGTCTTTGTCAGCCTGCTTTGCGATCAACCCCTCGCTCTCTAACGTTGCAACAGTCCGACTTACCCAGCCCTTGTCCACCCTCAGCCGCCGCGCCAGCTCACCCACAGTCGCCATCTCGAACCGTGCGATCTCGGTTAACATCTGGCACTGCGCGCCCGTTACTCCGCAACAGCCGACGACCCGCTGTTGCAGCCGAGCGTAGTTTCTAACCAGCTCCCGCAGTAGTTCCTCAGTCCTGCTACAGGCGGTGAACTCTAGGTAGTTGTTTTTAACAACGTTGCGCATAACAACAAAATAGCAGGTTAGAGCTCGGAAGGCAAGCAACGGACGACCACAAGTTTGGTGCGGGACGTGCCCATGGTGTGTGGCTCGGGGTTGTGTTGGAGGTGCTGTTGTTGGGCTTCTGTGCGTTCTTGGCCTTGATCGCAGTAAATCTTGGCTAAAACTCCAGCACTTCGTAGATCGAGACCTCCCGAAACCCCAGCCGACCGTAAAAATCTCGACCGCGCTTATTGGCGGCGGCGACCTGGAGGGAGATGCCGCTGGCGCCCTTGTCCCGGGCCCAGGACTCCACGTTCTCCAGTAGGGCCCGGCCCACGCCGAGGCTCCTATACCGGGCTGTGACGTACACGTCGTCCACCGACGCCCAGGTCTTGGGATGGAAGGTTGGAGAACCTTCGCGCAGGTCACCGGAGATAAAGCCGATGGTTTCGTCGTCCAGGACTGCGACGAAGAGAAACGAGAGGCTGCTGGTCGTGAGATCTGCTAGAAAGCGGCGCATAGTCTTCTCCGCGCCAGGGGAGGTTGTGTAGATGGGATCGTGGGTCGTGTGCTCCTCGGCGCTTTGTACCCAGAGGCGGGCGGCATTAGCCGCGTCGTCCCGCCGTCCGGCCCGCACGATGAACTCTCTCTTCGCCACGAGGAAATACTAACGGATAGATAAAGGTTTGGGGTATGATCCCTCCTATATCCCGGAGAGGAGTGGGTTTCGCGGTCGAAAACCGGAAAAGGTGAGAGGTTCTGGGAGGTAGACACCGCCCGCGGGGTGGCGATCCTCATGATGGTCCTCTACCATTTTATGTACGATCTGGACACCTTCGGTGGTTACAATATAGAGTCGACGTCCGGCTTCTGGGCGCGCTTCGCAGACCTGACCGCGTTCTCCTTCGTATTCTTGGTCGGTGTTTCGCTTGTCATCAGCTACGCGAAATCCGAACAACCCCTCTTTCGTACATACCTCATGCGAGGATTGAAGATTCTAGGTTACGGAATGGTCCTGACGCTGGTAACGTGGGTGCTCGGAATGGGGATCATCGTCTTCGGTATTCTGCACCTGATCGGGACTTCCATAATTCTGGCCTATCCGTTTTTGCGCCTGCGTATGATGAACTTGCTTGCGGGTTTCGCCTTTATAGCAGTCGGCTGGTACATGCAAAGTCTCGACCTCTCCTCTCAGAGCCCGTGGCTCCTGCCGCTAGGCGTAGTGTCGGAGGGTCTTTTTATGCCGGATTATCGACCCCTGCTACCCTGGTTCGGTGTGATACTGCTCGGCGCGTTTGCCGGCAACCTGGTTTATGGTGGCGGCAAACGCATCGCGGGTATCACGTGGCAGATGCCGAGTCCGGCGCAGCCCCTGACTTTTCTAGGGAGACATTCGCTGTTTATCTACCTGATACACCAGCCGATTTTAGTGGGGCTCCTGACGGTTTTCGGCATCGTGAACCTGTGAATCCATTGACCTTCGCCGGGGGGTTCATGTTGCCCGCTGGGGCGGCGTCTGGTACGGTATTTGTTATTGACAAAGGTGAATCAGGGAGGAGCGACACGACAATAGAACAGACGGTGTAAGAACAGCAGATCCAAACCAATAGCAGAGGCGGTAGAAGGAAAAGCGCCAGGACTCCTTTCGTAGAAGTCAGGAGTTGACGAGGTAGACGTTTATCGAAGCATTCGGCGGGTGCGTCTCGGCTCTCGGGTAGTCGTCAAGTAGGTGACAAAGCTCGGTGGTGACACCGCGGACAAATCATCTTCTAGTCCCGAAAAGTAGTTCTAGCCTACGCGGCTCGAAAGTCCTACCAGCCTCTCTAGCAAGTTCCTGGTTCTGCTTGGATAAACATGAGTAGACGAATTTAGGGAGGTATTTACTGTGTGTGGAATCGTAGGTTACGTCGGTAAAGAGCGGTGCGTAGAGGTCCTTATGGAGGGCTTGAGGAACCTGGAGTATCGGGGATACGATTCGGCAGGTTTGGCTCTGCAGGTCGCGGATGGCATCGAACCGTTGAAGCGGGTTGGGCCGCTAAAGAAGTTGTCAGAGGCGGTAGCGGAGAGCAACGGATATTTCTCCCGGGTAAAGTCCGGGGTCGGACATACTCGTTGGGCCACGCACGGAAAGCCGAGCGAGGTGAACGCGCACCCCATGGTCGGGGGAAGCGGGGGAGTGGCAGTAGTCCACAACGGCATTATCGAGAATCACGAGGAACTCCGGGAGGATCTCGAAAGTCGCGGACACGTCTTCGACTCGGAGACCGACACGGAGGTGATAGCGCATCTTCTGGCCGAGAAGTTAGAAAATAGCGGTGGACTGCTGCGTAACGCGCTTTCTGCTTCGCTGGAGCTTTTGCAGGGCTCCTTCGCGGTGGCGGTCGTTAGTGATGCGGAGCCCAACACTATCGTCGCCGCCCGGCATCAGAGCCCACTGGTGGTGGGGATTGGCGACGGTGAGAATTTCCTGGCGAGCGCGGTTCAGGCGTTGCTGGGGGAGACCAGGGAGTTTCTATTCGTAGAGAATGGTGAGATCGTCGAGATCACGGACGAAAACGTCGAGATCTTTACTCTCTCCGGAGACCGGGTCGAGCGCGAGCCGTTCGAGGTTGACTGGGATGCCGACGCCGTAGAACTTGGCGGATACAAAGACTTCATGCTCAAGGAGATCCACGAGCAGCCCGCCGCCCTGGGCGCGACTCTTCTCGGTCGCATTGATGTCGATGGCGCGGTTGACCTGTCAGAGTTGACCCTGGATCTCTCGGATGTGGATCGCATCGTGGTGGTAGCCTGCGGGACGGCGCTGCACGCAGGGCTTCTCGGCAAGAACGCCATCGAGAAGTACGCCCGCATCCCGGTCGAAGTCGCGGTGGCGAGCGAGTACCGGTATTCGGACCCGATAGGTGACGAGAAGACCCTTGTCATCGCGATAAGTCAGAGCGGCGAGACGAGCGACACTCTGGCGGCGGTGGAGGCCGCACGGGGGTTTGGGGCGAAAGTCCTGGCGATCACCAACACCCAGGGCTCGCTGCTCACCCGCGAGGCCGACACGGTGTTGCTCACCAAAGCGGGGCCGGAGATAGCCGTCGCCTCTACCAAAGCCTTCGTCACCCAAGTCGCGGTGTTGAATCTGCTGGCGCTGGAGTTGGCCCGGGTGCGTGAGACGCTCTCCAAAGACAGCCGGGAGGAGATCGGACGCGGCCTGCGGCTCGCGCCGGAGAAGACCGAAGAGACCCTGGGGATGCTGGAGGGCCGCATCGAGCCCGCCGTCAGCATCTTCGACGACGCCCGCTGCTCGCTATTCCTGGCCCGTGGGGCGCTGTATCCGGTGGCGATGGAAGGAGCTTTGAAGCTCAAGGAGATAAGTTATTTGCCCTCCGAAGGTTACCCCGCCGGGGAGATGAAGCACGGCCCGATAGCGTTGGTGGACGAGCAATGTCCCGTCGTGGCCGTTCTAGGGGAGGGGCTGGCACGCGAGAAGACGCTCTCCAACGTCGAGCAGACCATCGCCCGCGGCGCCAACGTGATCCTCGTAGCCCGCCAAGACGACCCGGAGGCGGATCGCATCGCCCAAGCCACGCTCCCCGTGCCCAGAGCCCCGGAGATACTGACTCCGTTGGTGGCGAGTGTGCCACTTCAACTCCTCGCCTACCATATCGCCAAGAGTCGCGGTTTGAACGTGGATAAGCCCCGAAATCTGGCAAAGAGCGTAACTGTCGAGTAGCCGGGCGGCGGAAGGGGAAAAGATCGTTGCAGGGAACGGGCTTCATCTTGTTTCTGACGGCTTCGGTGGCGCTCATAGTGACGCCGGGGCCGGATATGATTTACGTAGTTACCCGGGGCGTCGCGCAGGGTCGTGCGGCGGGGTTGGTGTTGGCTTGGGGCGCATGTCTCGGGCTAGTTGTTCATACAGTGCTCGCCTCGGTTGGCTTATCCACTTTGCTCCAGTCCTCGGTAACCGCGTTCACCGGCGTCAAATATGTGGGCGCAGCATACCTGATTTACTTGGGGATCAAAGCCTTTATCAACCGGGAGAACTTCTCTGCTCCACGAGAGTCAGCCCCGAAGCTGCGGCTCAAGAAAGTCTTTCTCCAGGGAGTCGCCTCGAACGTGCTAAACCCCAA
>JBARZO010000237.1:0-7527 GCA_049650165.1 Rubrobacteraceae bacterium | reverse complement strand
CTCCAGGGGTTTGATGGTTCGGGGTCATGCTAGCATGGGACTTGTTTTGGGGCGACGTTTCGCAAAGTGGCGGCTTGCACGTTTTCCCCGCGGGTTTGCGAAAGACGGTTTTGCTTGGATTTGCAGGAAAGTTTTGATTGCTGGTAGGGTAAGAGAAACTCTGGTCATGATGGTTGATACTGCTTGATACTAGGGTTTGCGAAAAAGGGGGGGTTGGTGATGGGGGATAGGGCAGAGGCTTTTAGGGGAGCTTTGATCCTCCTCAGAACACTCTCGGAGAAGCCGTCCTCGAAAGCCCAATTGATGGAGGCTTTGCTAGATGGAGACGTTCGGCGCAACCCGCGGACTTTGGGGCGTTGGATCTCGGCCCTCCGAGACGAGGGCTTTGATATCCACCTCAAAGACGGAAAATACAAACTCCTCCATTCCCCGGTCCGGCTGGACTTCGACGGCTACGAAGCCCTCGCCGCACTTAGCGCCCTGGAATCCCTGGCCGCCAGAGAACCGGTCTACGGTGAACATTTCGCCTCTGCGGCCGCGAAACTCCGGGCCGCCCTGCCGGAAGATTCCCTGAAGTTCGCCGACGCGGGCCGTCTGGAGTTCGACCTGGACTTTGCCAGCGACCCTCCCGAGAGTCCTGAAGTCATGGAGACTCTGCGTCGCGCAACCCACCGCCACCAACGCCTGGACATCCTCTACTACAGCCTCAACTCGGACTCTCTGCGAAATCGAACCGTCGAACCAATCCGCGTCTCTTACGCCCAACGCGCCCACCGACTCTTCGCCTACGAACCCGATGAGACCGGCATCCGGGAGTTTCGCGTCAACCGGATCCAGTCGGCGAAAATCCTCCCGGACAAATTCTCCCCTGAATCTCACATCCAATCTTTGGAAACTGTGGAGATACGTCTTACCCGGAACGCCTTCGTTGCTTACGGCAACTCGCTCGTACCGGACGCGAGGATCGAACGGACTCCCGAAGGCGGCGCGACACTTACCGGAACCACGCCATCCACCTTTTGGACGGTTCGGGATCTCGCCGCCCTCGGTCCCGACGTCGAAGTCCTCGGCGGACCCGACCTCAAACGAGAATACCTCACCTTTCTCGAAGACTCACTCAAAAAATACCGCTAAACCCTCCAGATTTCTCGCAAAGGACACTGAGTGTCCAAAGCGTCTGGAACAATCCTTTTTATATGTAGGCCGCGAGAGTGATGAGTGGAGTTATGAGCGAGGTGTTTGTGGAGGGTTTTGGGGTGTCGGTTGGGAAGAAGAGCGAGCGGCTGGTCGTCAAGAAGAAGGGCGAGGTCATCTTTGAGCGGCCTTTTTTCGAGGTGGATCGGGTGACCGTCGCCACCGAGGGAGCCACGGTCTCGGCCTCCGCCGTGCACGAGTGTGTGAAGAACGGCATTCCGATCGAGTTCATCAGTTACTCCGGTGCGCCTTATGCGAGTCTGGTTTCGCCGCATCTTGGTGGGACGGTCAAGACGCGGCGGGCCCAGATCCTGGCTTACACCGACCGTCGGGGGCTGTTTCTAGGACAGGCGTTCGCCGCCGGTAAGCTGAAGAGTTCGGCGAACAACCTCAAGTACTTCGCCAAGTATCGGAAGAGCGCGGATCGGGGCGTCTACGATTACCTCTACTCGCGGGTGGACCGCATCGAGGCGCTGGCTAAGCAGGTGGCGGAGATCGAGGGCGGTTGCGTGGATGAGGCCCGCGGCGCCCTGTTGAACGCCGAGGGGCGCGGGGCGGCGATGTATTGGGAGGGTGTGAAGAAGGTGGCACCGGAGTTTCTCGGGCGTGAGGGTCGGGGGGCGACGGACCTCGTCAACTCGTTGCTCAACTACGGGTACGGCATTCTGTACAACCGGGTGCTCTCCGCCGCCACGCGGGCCGGGCTAGACCCGTTCGCTGGTTTTGTTCATACGGATCGACCCGGAAAACCCTCTCTGGTCCTGGACCTCATCGAGGAATTCCGGGCTCCGGTAGTGGATCGGGCCATAGTCGGGGCTCTTGGAACGGGCTTTAAGGTCGGGATGGACGACGAACGTCTCGACGAGAAGACCCGCAAGCTCGTGGCCGAACGGGTGCGAGAGCGGCTCTCCACGAGGGTGACGTACCGGGGCCGCAAGCAGACGCTGGAGAACATAATGCACGCCCAGGCCCGGTCCGTCGCCAGCTTCGTGCGCGACGGCGTGCTGTACAAACCGTTCGTCGGAACCTGGTAGCCACGGAATGGGATACGTCATCCTCATCTACGATATCCCGGACGATAAGGTTCGGTACAAGGTCTCCGAGCGGTGCAAGGATTACGGGCTTGTCCGGGTCCAGTATTCCGCGTTCGCCGGGGATATAGATCGAAACCGGCGCGAAGAGCTGATGCTGCGCCTGAAGAAGACGCTTGGGAAGAAAGCCGGGAACATCCGGTTGCAGCCGGTATGCGCGAGGGACGTAATTCTGGCGCGGGAGATCTCCGTTGAGTCGGCCTGATCTCACGGTGACCGACGTCCGTCAGCACGTCTACTGCCCGCGCATCCCCTACTATCAGTACACCATGCCCCTCGAACGCCCGACCACCGCCAAAATGGAGATCGGCAAAGAGGAGCATGACACCACCTCCGCCAAAGAAGCTCGCCGCACCCTCAAAGCCTACGGCATGACGAACGGCGAGCGACGTTTCAGCGTGGACCTCTTCTCTCCGGAACTCGGCTTGCGCGGCAAGATAGACATGATGATCCTGACTCCTGACGAGGCCATCCCCGTTGAGTACAAGATGGCCTCCGCCGTCGGCCTGCACCACAAATACCAGCTAACCGCCTACGCCATCCTCGCCGAACACGCCTTCGAATTTCCCGTTATACGGGCCTTCGTCTACCTCACCCCTGCCAGGAAAGCACTCGAAGTCCCCATCACGGCGGCCATGCGGGATCATGTGCATAAAACCCTCGCCGCCCTGCGCGACTCCATCGACCAAGAACGCCTCCCGCGCCCGACCCCGCACCGCAAACGCTGCATCGCCTGCGAGTACCGGCGTTTCTGCGGCGATGTCCTGACGGGAGCCCCATAATGTTCATCCCAACCGCCGAAGAGCGAAAGCGTCTGTTACGCGGCACCATCCCCCAGGCCCGCAAGCTCGGTGTGGACGACTCTCTGCGCGGCTGGAACTGGTCCGCGCCGCCGCTACTCGCACCCTACGAAGTTCCGCTAGGTCTCACCGAAGTAGCCAACGCCTACTGCGTTACCGGTCGGGACGTATATGCCCGGCGAGTATTGGGCGCGGTCCCGGAGCCGAACGAAGACATGATCCAGGGTTCCATCCTCCACCAAACTCTCCGCGACTGGACCGTCCGGGCCAAAAAGACCCTCTACACCCACGGCCCGGAGTCCCCCGAAGCCGCCATGCAAGAGATAAGGAGCTACCCGCCCCCTGACCTCCCCAAAGCCCGCACCCTAACGGACTACGAGACCGGCGCGTTGGAGTTCCGGCTCCGCGAAGCCATGAGCCAGTTCCCCCGCATCGGGACCGACGCCCTCGTCGCCCAGGTACTCCCCGTCACCCTCGGCGCCATGCTCGACGGAGCGTTCCTCGGCCTCAGCCGCCGCCTCTCCACCGATCTCCTAAACCTCGGCGAGCCCTGCATCCTCGACATAATATTCAACGACACCCGCCGCGAGTTCCACAGTCGCACCCTCGCCGGATACGCCCTCGTCCTCGAAGCCGTCCACGAATTCCCCGTCGATGTCGGCGTAACGGTTTACGCCACCATAAGAGACGGCAACCTCCGCATAGAGCGCGACTTCACCACCATCGGCGACGAGCTACGCATGGACTTCATAGAAACCCGAGACGAAAAACAACGCCTCGTAGCCGAAGACCAGGATCCCGGCTCCTGCGAAGGCTGCGAACAATGGTGCGCCAGAGAGGGAGTATAATGACCACAAACGATATACGAGAGGCATCACTATGGCGCGTTTTGTGGTTACAGTTCCGGAAGATTTCCTGGAAAAAGTCGACGAGCGGGCGAAATCCGAGCATCGTAGTCGGAGTGAGTTGGTCCGGGAGGCGCTTCGGAGCTACCTGCGTTCGGGTGGGCGAACAGAGGACATCTCGGAGAGGCCGGAGTTCAAGAGGGCCATCCAGTTCCAGGACGAGATGCGGCGTCGCCACGCAGGCTCCGGGTATAGTGGATCGGCGGTTGTGCGGGAGACGCGGGATAGGATTTAGTGAGTTACCCGTTCCGGGCCGCCGTGCTCGACACATCCGTCGTGGTCAAGTGGTTTATCCAGGAAGAAGACTCCGACAGAGCAGCAAACCTTCGTCACGCCCACGGTCGGGCCGAGCTATTGCTACACGCTCCGGACGTTTTGTTGATGGAGCTGGCGAACGCGCTGCGATATTCACCCCTGGTATCCGCAGAGGAGATACCGCAGGCTCTCCGGCTATTCTCCGGCCTGGCGATAAACGTCGCCCCGTTCGACCTGAACGTCCTGATCTCCGCCTCATCCCTCAGCCTGGATCACGACCTGGCGGTCTACGACGCATACTTCCTGGCCCTCGCCCAGGCGCTGGAGATCCCCCTGATCACGAACGATCGCAAAATGCTTTCCCGCCTCACCCCCGAGGACGGAGCCCTGAGCCTCAAAGACCTCTAACCCCATCTGACAAATACCCCTATAATGTGGGGGTCCCGTTAGATAGGGAACTGAAATTAGGTTCTGTAGAGTACTACGCTTGGCTATATCGCTCCCGTAAAATAGGGTCTCTGTTGAGCCAAGCCACTCTCACCAATAGGTTTCCAGAACAAGACTTGACAACCATAGGTACTCTAGAGTACTGTAAGCATGAGATGAAGAGAATCGACGACAATTGCTTTACTGATCTAGCCATTCTCAGCGATTTCTTTGTGTGTGATTCTTGGGAGGAAGCGGTTAGTTTGACTTCGTGCTCAGATTACAGTGAGGAGGAACACCGTTGGGCGTTGGTCTGGGACCACACTGCAAGCGAGATGCGGTTGCTCGGCTACGTTTGTACCGGATGCGATGGAAGTAAAAAAGGTGAATCGTGCTTAGGTACATCGGAAATCCTTTCTTAAACGTGGGAGCCGTAGTTGTTTGCGTAGGCAAGCGTCAACCGGAAGATGTTCATCAACACTCTGTCGATGAAGTTGCAAATCTCCTTGAACGCGGGATGTTTCGGTTGAGAATTTCTGTCTGGAGATTTTGTTAATGGAAGTGTTGGTTCAAACCCCAACGCCCCTTTACTCCAAGTTTCCTGATTCGCGGATAGTGGAGAAGTTTCGGAGCTTCTTGAAAGATGGTGAGGCCGAGCCTCTATGTCATCAGGCGAAAGCATTTGGAAAAGTGCTTGATGGTGAGGCTCTACGTCTGGTGGCTGGGACCGCTTCCGGTAAGACTCTGTCCGTGGCGTTGCCGCTCTTCGAGAAACTGGAGAGAGGAGAGGCGCGGAAGCTACTCTTTCTCTACCCAACGCTCGCCCTAATGGAAGATCAAAGACGGGTTATGGAACGCTTGGTCGAGATCTACGGGCTCGAAGAATCTTCCGTGGGTACTATACGGGGTGGGATGTCCCGTTCGAGCGTCGTGGCGGCATTGGGGAGAAAGATTATCGTAGCTACCCCGGACGCTGTTTATTGGTTCCTGCGCAAGAATGTCAAGTATTCGCACCTCTTGATCTATGGTCTCCTGCTGGCCGACGAGATCGTGGTAGATGAGGCGCATCTCTTCGTTGGGCTTCCGGCGCAAAGCCTGACAGCCTTTCTGGATCGGCTTCGCGCTCTCCGGGGAGGCTACCTCGGGAAACCACCGCGAGTTCACGTTCTCACTGCCACGTGGCCTGATGACGGTACGCTAAACGGTTTGAATCCTGGTGCCGCCCACATTACCGGGAATTCTCTGGTCGGCGACGTAAATCTTGATGTTTCGCGCGCAGACGATCCGAATGAGCGTTCACAGTCGATGGTACAAGGGACTCTGGATTTCCTCGACGACGGCTTCGAGAAAGTTCTACTCGTCTCCAACTCCGCTCGAAGCGCACACATTGCTTTCGACGGAATGACTGGTTCTGCAAAACAAGCCCGTAGAATCAGAGAAATTCCAGATGATTTCAAGCTGAGCTTTGGATCCATAGATGCCCTCGAAGCTATGAAAGTTGCTGAAGCAGCTGGACTTGAAGAGCCAGTCATTGGCGCTTTGCGCAAAGACGTGCCCCTCAACGCTCGCAAGCTGAAGAAATCTATTGTGATTGGTGTCCGCGGGGAAGTGATAGTCAGAGGTTACGGAGAGCTCTTGGAGAACAAGGTTCGAGAGCTAAAGTCCGAATTGTGGAGGGCTTCACGTGCCAACGCAACTTCATACGGCAGCCTCAGAGCGAAGCTTTCGCAGGACCAACGCATCATCCTAGATGAATTGTCTGTGGATGAAGGCTCGGATTACGTCACCATAAAGTCCGCACTGGAGTCGTGGGCCAGTCGCGTGCAGGAACGGGTTGAGGGTAGGATTTCCAAGATCGAAGAGGAGGAAGGCGTGCGACTTACGCTTCCCCAGATGCCGGAACTGGAGGACTGTTTTGGACGATTGCCACTAGCGAAGGACTTTCTTAGAGAACTGCGACGGAGCTTCGTTCTTGAAGGCGACTCCCTCGCCAACGCGGAAGAAATTCCGGTGGAAGCATATCGCGGTGTCAGGCTGTCCGTATCCAGGTTCATGAGTTGGTTTGGAGAGGAAGATCGGGAACGGTTGAGTAAAGGAGTGGTCGAAAAAGCCGAGCACAGGGCGGTAGGTAGGATCAGAGATAGGGATGATGGGGCGCTTGCGATACTCTACTCCGGTTCCATGCCACGACACGTCCGAGAAGGTTTGATCCCGCTCTTCGAAAAGTTGCGCGTGCCCGTGGTACTTGTGTCGACTTCTGCTGTAGAGGTGGGCGTAGACTTTGGCGCCGATGGTCTTGTTACAGAGGAGTGCTCATGGACTTCCTTCCTTCAGCGGTTCGGGCGAGTCGGACGGCACGGTGACGGTGCAAAGGTGAAACTGATACTGGGAGCTCCTAGCTATTCTTCGTTTGACGAAAAAGTCGGAGATCGCAACGTCATCCAACGTGAAGAGTTTTCCAAGGTCGTCAAGAGTTCGCTACCCGAACCCATTTACCTGCGTGAGTCTCAGTACATACACGCTGTGCAGAGTAGTGTCACTCGCCAGCTTGGCGAAGCAGGAGAAGAGTTGACAACGCAGGATCAGCCGGGAGAGAGGCTTGCTAGTGAGTTGCGCAGCGCGGAAGTAGAGCTTGCGTACGGACTACGTGGCACCATGCCCAGCGTGCAACTCAGAGATGGTGTGAGCAAAGGACCGTTCTATGCCTTGCGATTTGGAGATCACGATCGGATCTTCCCTCCAGAGTCTCCCTTCGAGCTAGCGCGACTGGACCGGGCCTTCGAGGAGATCGTCTACACAAAACGCGAAGATCAGCGAGATGTTTTCGTAGACTTGCGCCGTAGCTGGTCCCGGATG
>JBARZO010000236.1:0-5363 GCA_049650165.1 Rubrobacteraceae bacterium | reverse complement strand
TCGTAGGCCAGGTCCGGCGAGACCTCCAGGGAAACGAAGCCGTCTTTACCGTCGGTACGCTCGTAGACGGGCTGTAGGATGTCGCAGGCGTCCTGGATATCTTTCTGGGCGATGCGGAGAAATATCTCCTTCGGATCGTCGTGCTCTTTGGCGAGCTCTTCTAGCTGCTCGTCGTAGAGGTCGCTCTCCGCGATGGCCTTCTGGAAGATGGTGGGGTTTGAGGTGACGCCCACGATCCCTTCGTCTACCTGATCCTGCAGACCGCCCTCCTGGGTGTCGTCGCGGGAGATCTCATCCACCCACGGCGCCTGGCCGATCTCGTTCATCTTTCGTAGCTGCTCGTTCACGTCAAGCTCCCTTTTGTAGCCAACTACAGCGGCCTTTTGTGCCGCACGTTCCAGCAGTCTAAACGACTGGTATCTTTCGTACTAGGAATGCCCTTCCTCCGGTGGGGTATCTTCGACCGCCGGGGTCCCCTCATCCTCGCCAACTTTGCCTTGGCCGAGCAGGTCCAGAGCATGGTTTGCGACGTTCTCGGGGGTTATGCCAAGCTCTTGCAGCACGGTCTCGCCCGGCGCGGAAGCCCCGAAGCGGTCTATGCCGACCGCCGCCCCCTTGAAGCCGATGTATCGCTCCCAGCCCATAGTTATGCCAGACTCAACCGAAACACGGGTCTCCACGCTCGGCGGCAGTACGGAATCTTTGTAGTCCTGGTCTTGGGCGTCGAAGATCTCCCACGACGGCATGCTCACCACCCGCGCATCTACGCCCTGATCCGAGAGTATCTTCCGCGCCTCTAGCGCCACGGAGACCTCCGAGCCGGTCCCGATGAGGATGGCGTCGGGTTCTCCGCCGTCCGCGTCTTCGAGGACGTAAGCCCCGCGCAAGGCGCCCTCGGCCACATCCGGGTCAAGGGTGGGGACGTTTTGTCGGGTGAGTAGAATGGCGACCGGGCCGTCGGTGTCGAAGGTGCTCTTCCAGGCCATCGAGGTTTCGTTGGGGTCCGCCGGACGGATGAGGGTCAGGTTAGGTATGGCCCTGAGCGCCATGTAGTGCTCTACGGGCTGGTGAGTCGGGCCGTCTTCGCCGAGGCCCACGGAGTCGTGGGTCCAGACCCAGGCTACTTTCGCCCCCATCAAGGCCGAGAGCCTGACGGCGGGCCGCATGTAGTCGCTGAAGATGAGGAAGGTGGAACCGTAGGGCCGGAGCATTCCGCCGTGCAGCGCGATGCCGTTCACGGCGCTGCCCATAGCGTGCTCCCGTATCCCGAACGGGATGTTGCGCCCGGTGTAGTGGGCGGAGAAGAGCCCCGCGCCTTCGAACTCGGTGTTGGTGGAAGCCACGAGGTCCGCCGCACCACCGATCATGGTCGGGGTGTGGTGCTTGAATGAGTTCATCACCGCCGCCCCGGCTTTCCGGGTCGCCAGAGACTCAGTTTCCTCCGGATCGAAGCGTGGCAGCTGTTCTTCGTAGCCGGGCTCGGGTTGGCCGTTCCAGGCCCGCTCCCATTCTTCGGACAACTCCGGAAACTCGTCGCGCCAGGCGGAGAACTTCTCGTTCCACTCGTCTTCGAACTCTTTGCCCTTCTCCCGGCAATCCATGTGCTCGTAGACCTCGTCCGAAACGTAGAAGTGCTCGTCGGGGTCGAAGTCCATAGCTTCCTTCACCGCCCGCACCTCGTCTTCGCCCAATGCGGCGCCGTGTGCCGCAGAGGTGTCTATGGCGGTGGGAGCCGGGTAGGCGATGTGACTGCGGACCACCACGAGCGACGGACGATCCTCTTCGTCCCGGGCGTTGTTGAGCGCCTCTTCGATGGCTTCCAGATCTTCGGAGTCTTCTATTCGCTGAACGTGCCAGCCCTGAGCCTCGAAGCGTTTCTCTTTGTTCTCTCCATCGTATGAAACGGCGGTGGTGCCGTCGATGGTAATGTGGTTGTCATCGTAGACGTAGACGAGCTTGCCCAGTCCGAGCTGCCCGGCTATGGAGGCGGCCTCCTGTGCCACGCCCTCCATCACGTCGCCGTCGGAGCAGATAGCGTAGATGTTGTGGTTCACTACTTCGTGCCCGACGCGACTGTAGCGTCCCGCCAGGTAACGCTCGGCGATAGCCATGCCAACCCCGTTGGCGAAGCCTTGCCCCAGGGGACCGGTAGAAGTCTCGATGCCGGGGGTGAGGAAGTGCTCGGGATGTCCCGGAGTTCGCGACTCCCACTGGCGGAAGTTCTTTATGTCTTCCATGGTGAGGTCGTAGCCGGTGAGGTGGAGCATCGCGTACTGAAGCATGCAGGCATGTCCGGCGGAGAGGATAAAGCGGTCCCGGTCCGGCCACTCCGGGTGGTCCGGGTTGTGACGCATCATCTTGGTGTAGATGGTGTAGGCCACCGGGGCCAGGGCCATCGCGGTCCCCGGATGTCCGGAGGCGGCCTTCTCTACAGCGTCCATCGCCAGCGCCCGGATAGTGTTTATAGATTGCATCTCTACGCTCTTGGATTTTACGTCCACTTGCTCCCCTTCCTTAGCTCCACATCTGCCAATCTGACCGCCCGGTAAGGCCGCTTTTCAACAATTACCACTCTAGCCTCGGGGATAAACCCCCAACCGGGCAGGTCATGTACTTCTTTTGAAGATAGTCGTCTCGGACGCTACATGCAAGCGAAAGGACCATCTACTTGAGGTTAGATGGTCCCGAAAATCTTTCAAAGTCTTCTAAGTGGCCCCTCAGAACGGTATGTCGTCGAAGTCTTCTTCGCTAATGTTTACGTCGTCCTGCTGACCCTGGCGTTGCTGTCGCTGGCCTCCGCCCTGGCCTCCGCCACCCTCTCCCCCGTCTCCGGCGCGGCCGAGGAACTGCACGTTGTCGGCAACGACATCTACCTTGTTTCGCTTGGAGCCGTCCTGGGCCTCCCAGGTACGGTACTGGAGGCGGCCTTCTACCAGGATAGGGTCTCCTTTTTTCTTGTAGTTGGCGATGGTCTCGCCCAACTCGCGCCAGGCCGAGACGTCGAAGAAGTCTACTTCTTCGGTCTTCGAACGCACCCGGTTTACCGCCATCCCGAAGGAGCAGACGGGCACCCCGCCGTTCGTGAACCGGAGTTCCGGGTCTCGGGTGAGGTTCCCGGCGATTATTACCTTGTTGAAGCTGACCATTTTTCTCCTCCCGATAGACTTCGCAAACCCTTTACAGAAGCATACCCGTTTCCAGAGGTTTGTAAAAGGCTCTTTTCCGAGGATTAATACTGGGTAACCGCCACGTCTATTTTCTCGTCTTTTATCGTGACGATGACATCACCATCCTCGTCGGTGCGGAAGACTTCGGCCCCCACGGTCTTTAAGCGCCGGAGTGTCTGCGGCGTGGGATGCCCGTAGGAGTTCTCGCCGACGGCGATGACCGCGACTTCCGGCCGGAATCGGTTGAGGAATAGCGGAGTCGTGCTGGTGTTGGAACCATGGTGCCCGACCTTGAGGACCGTTAGCGGACCGGCGAAACGTCCGGTGCTCATATATTCCTCGCCCCGGTTCTCTGCGTCTCCAGTCAGCAATATGCGGGCCGTACCGAAAACTAGGAGCATCGAGACCGAATCTTCGTTGGATTCTCCGAACAGTCCGCCCTCGGAATCGGGCGGCGGAGAGAGGACCGTCACCTGAGTACCGCCCCAGTCCTCCTGCATACCGGCGCGGGCCAACAAGGTTTGCGCGCCTTCGTCCTGAACAGCCCTCAAAAAAGTGTTGAAGGTGGTCGTTCCCTTGTCATCTTCACCGGAGAGGTAGACCGTGGAAACCGGGAAAGCGTCGAGCACGTCCGGCAGCCCGCCGATGTGGTCGGCGTCGGGGTGGGTTGCGACGAGGCCGTCGAGCTCTCGTACACCCCGGCTACGGAGAAAGTCCACCACTTCGGGGCCGGCCTCCGGCCTCCCGGCGTCTATTAGGTAGTTTTCGCCACCGGATTGTACGAGGGTAGCGTCTCCTTGACCTACGTCTATGAAACTCACGGCCAGCGCCCCGGCGGGCGGGGAGGAAGTTCCCGCGTTGGCGAACCCGCAAGAAACGGCGAGCAGCAGGAGCGAAACCAGGATTAGGGCATGGGCAACCCTGACGGGAGCACGTTGGGCTTCTCTTATCCCTGGTCTTCGGGGGTTAGGCGGTCGATCCAATCGTCAGCCTCGATGCGCGTGAGATCTGTCAACGGCTTGCCGATGCGGCCTTCCAGACGCTCTACTCCGTTCTCGCCCCGCCACTCGACCGCTAGCGTCTTGAGGAGGTCCACCTGGCTCTTGCGGGCCTTCTGGGAACCTCTGCCAACGCCTTTGGCGGCCCCCTTGGAGGAGCCACTGCCACCTTCGGCGGGGGCTTCGGTCTGTCCGTTCGACTCCCTAGGAGTTTCTTCTTGCTCGACCGGCTGGGGTCTAGCAGCCCGAACGGGGGTGGGACGTGACCGGGGGGCGGAGTAGTTGGCGGGCGGGGCATCGTCGCCGTCTGAGAGCTCTTCCATAGCCGTCACCCCGACGTTTACGGCATCCCGGAGCGCCCGGGCTTTGGCCCTCGTCTCCGCCATACGCAAAAGGTGCGGCACGATATTGCGCCCGACGTTCTCCGGGGATGCGTCCCCGATGCCGGAGAAGCGGCGGCCGTCTTCCAGCTCGACGGTTGCCTTCACCACCGCAACGCGGCCGTTCGAGTCGTCGGGGACTTGCAGGAGTTCGGTGTCTATGCCTTTTAGGCCACGATTGTGGGCTTCGTCGAGGAGGCCGGCGAAGAGAACGTATTGCTTACCCTGGCGTGTGATCATGAATTCGTCGCGCATAGTCTATGAACCTCTGTTCCGGGCCGTCTCGCGGTAATCCTTGCCGGTTAGTTGCACACCCTCGCACATAGAGATTATACGGCTGGCCGTTCGTTCTCCGAGCTTGGCGGGCAACTCTTCGGGGCCGATGTTGGAGGTGAAGAGCGTCGGCAGCGCCTCCCGGTAGCGGTGGTTGACGATCACGAAGATACGTTCCCGCACCCACTCCGTTACCCGCTCACTCCCCAGATCGTCGAGCACCAGCAGGTCGGCGTTTTTGACGGCGTCCATCCACTCGTCCAGGTCCTGGCCCGGGTCTTTGTACGAACCCCGAAAGTTGTCCAGGAGCTCCGGTACGGTCACGAATAGCGAGGGTATGCGCTTACGGGTGATCAACTCGTTCATTACGGCGACCGCCAGGTGAGTCTTGCCGGACCCGACGTCTCCACAGAGGTAAAGTCCCAGCCCGGCCTCCCGGTTCTCTTCCCAGCTTTCCAGGTACTTCTGCACTTTTTCGACGGCCTTCGTGGTGCTGGGTGGGTTGGCGAAGGGATCGAAGTTAGAGAAGCTGTAGCCTTTCATGC
>JBARZO010000235.1:0-1528 GCA_049650165.1 Rubrobacteraceae bacterium | reverse complement strand
AAGTACCGGTGACTACTACCCCGATCCCCTTCAGCACGAACGCCCGATCCACCGGCAACCGGGCCAGGTTATTTTCGGCATGTACATGTTGAGCGGCGCTCCATAGCCGATCGAGAGCACCGCGAAGCTCTTCCACGCCTTCTCCGGTGACACCGCTGACCGGAAATATGGGGGCTTCGATTTCCACCTCTTCGAGAAGCTCTGTAACTTCGAGTTGCGCCAACTCCAGGGTTTCCTCGTCCACCATATCGGTCTTCGTCAGGGCCACGACACCCTGCTGAACGCCCAGCACTCGCAACACGTCCAGGTGCTCTCTCGTCTGGGGCATCACGCCGTCGTCGGCGGCGACCACGAGCAGAAAGGCGTCTACTCCTGTCGACCCGGCCACCATGTTCTTTACAAACCGCTCGTGTCCCGGCACGTCCACGAGACTGGCCTTTCGGCCACTAGGAAGCTCCAATTCCGCATAGCCGGGCACGATAGAGATACCGCGCCGGTGTTCTTCTTCCAGTCGATCGGTGTCGGTGCCGGTCATGTAGCGGACCAGGGTGGTCTTACCGTGGTCTACGTGTCCCGCCGTCCCGATGGTGAGGGCTATCATGCGCTCACCCGGCGACGGTACGTACGGCCTGCACGATGGATTCTTCATCACCGGGCAAAACAGTTCGCGGGTCCAGCCACAACTTTCCATCCGCCACCCGGCCAATTACCGGCGGGTCCGTCGCGCGCAGTTGCTCCGCCAGGGCGTCCGCATCCTGACCACCGAGGCGGACGGCGAAAGATGGTATCTCGTAGATCGGCAACGTCCCGCCGCCGCTACGCGCTACGGAAGGGGCAACGTCTACTTGGATATCCTCCACGGTCTCGGACAACGCGGCGGCCAATTTTTCGGCACGTTCGCGCACCTCCTCGGCAGGGGCGTGGAACATTTTGAGCGTCGGCAGGTCTTCGAGGGCTGTGCCGTTCAGATAGGATTTCAAGGTTGCTTCGAGGGCGGCGAGACAGAGTTTGTCGGACCGTACAGCCCGCGTGAGCGGATGGCGGCGCATCGCGGAGATCCAGCGCGAAGAGCCAACGATTATTCCGGCTTGCGGCCCGCCGAGCAGTTTGTCGCCGGAGAAGATCGTCAATTCTACCCCAGACCGAACCGTGCCCTGCACCAGCGGCTCACCACCCATGGGCATCAGCACACCACTTCCGACGTCGGCTATGACCGGTACGTTCAGCGTGGAGAGCTTTTCCACGCCGACCGACTCGGTAAAGCCCTGCACCTCGAAGTTCGACGGGTGTACCCAGAGGATGGCGCAGGTGTTCTCGTCTATGGCGTTCTCGTAATCGGAGCGGCGGGTACGGTTGGTGGTGCCGACCTCGCGCAGCTTCGCGCCGGAGAGCGCCAGCACCTCCGGTATACGAAAGCCGCCTCCTATCTCGATGAGCTGGCCGCGGGAGACGATCACCCCCGGTTTCTCCACCTCGTCACCCGCTTCAGAGACGACGACCGAAAGCGCCAGAAGCGTTGCCGCCGCGC
>JBARZO010000234.1:0-2117 GCA_049650165.1 Rubrobacteraceae bacterium | reverse complement strand
TCCTTCATATCTATTCATCCTTAAATCCGCGCCGCTAGAACTCCGTTCGGCCCGAGCCTTGGCGCGATCATAGTTCATGCGGAAGAGCTCGATCACAGCCTCCGCATCACCGGTACCATCCATCCTTCGGCGCATCCAGCCCGAGTTTGGCAGCGGAGGATGTACCGATGCTCTCTCCTCCTCTATTAGCTCGTCACGGGCCTTCTTCGGAAATGGCAGATCTGCGAAGCTGTCGCCGTGCAGGTGCCCGAGCTCCACCTTGCCGTAGCTGAGCTTTAGTCCGCCCCTGCCGGTATCGCCGGTGGTAACACCCGTCCAGCTCGCCACCTCGCGCTCGACCGCCGTCGCTGCTCCTTCGTTCATTCCGTGCCTCCTCGTTCCGGGGCTCCTCGACGATGCTGCGGAGCCCGAATGTCCGGTTACGAAAGAGAGTGTAATTCTTCAACTACACTTGAAGTCAAGGGTACTCTCTGCTCTAATTCAAAAATTATGGAAAGTTCCGTGGATGTCACGAAGCCGTTGACCGTTGGAGAGCTCGCAGAGAGGACCGGTGTGGCAGCTTCTGCTTTGCGCTTTTACGAGGAGCGTGGACTGTTACACCCGGAGCGCAGCGACTCCGGCCACCGCCGCTATCCGCGCTACCTGGCTAGACGCGTGGCGTTCATAATCTTTGCCCAGAGGGTTGGGCTCACCCTGGAGGAGATCCGGGCTGAGCTCGACAAGCTGCCTACGGACCGCGTGCCGGGGAGCAAAGACTGGGACCAGCTAACGAGAACCTGGAGCGCGAGGATCGACGAGCGCATAGAGGAGCTAAAGCGCCTCAAGGTCGGGCTGACCGGCTGTATCGGGTGTGGGTGCCTGTCGCTAGAGAGCTGTCAGATCCTCAACCCCGGTGACCAAGCGGCCATACACGGTTCGGGACCGCGCTACTGGATGGGTGATGAGCGGCCGAGTGTTCAGGGAAAGCGTTCGACCGACACTAAAGACACCAGGTGAGCCGCTCAATCTTCTGTAGGCTCTGGCACATTTTGTACCTAATACCCTCTGGGTTGCGGACATCACGTATGTCGCCACTGCCGAAGGTTTTCTGTATCTGGCTTTCATCCTAGACGTTCACTCCATACGTGTTGCAGGATGGGCAATGGAGCCTCATCTGAAGACCGAGCTAGTGGTGGAGGCGCTAGGAATGGCTTACTGGAGAAGGAAGCCCACTCCGGGACCGGTGCATCACTCAGATCAGGGAATTCACCCAATATACCCTGCTTTCCTTCGGAGAGAAACTCAAGGAGACCGGACTCACACCGTCAATGGGTAGGACCGTAACTGCTCTGGACAACGCTCTCGCTGAATCGTTTGGCGTCGTCCGGGTCGATACTCCTGGTGACGGCTCTGCACGGGTCTTTGTATTTACAGAGGTCGCATTTCCCATGACAGTACTAATGTGAGAGTACTGTACCCATGTCCGAACGTCGTCGTTCTCTAGTACTAGGCGAGGCTCATGCCACAGAACGATGTGATCTTTGGGGGGCCAGGCTAAGCTTTTCCCCAAGATATCGAAAGAAAGGAGATTCGGTAATTGAGAGATATTCGTCCGCTGAAGTTACAGTGAAACTCGTAAGCAAGAAGTTGGGACTAGAGATAGGAGGATTATAAGATGAGTTGGTTCATCGAAGCACTCAAGAAGTATGCCGTGTTCAGTGGGAGATCCAGGCGCAAAGAGTATTGGTACTTCGTGATTTTCTTTTTGCTGATCGGCACCGTACTGTCGTTTGTCGACAGCGTAATAAGCACCGATGCGGAGTTTCTCGCGGACATCGGCCTTTTGAATGGAATCTTTCTCCTGGCACTGTTGCTACCAAGCATCGCTGTAACCGTCAGGAGGCTGCACGATATCGGCCGTACTGGCTGGTGGTATCTCATCTCGTTCATCCCGATAATTGGAACCATAGTACTCCTGGTGTTTACAGTGCAAGACAGCATGTCGGAGAGTAATCGTTACGGGTCCAATCCGAAACTGTCTTCGTAACTGGGGCAACGACGAGGATTGTGGAGTGATGTTCCGATTCTGTCGAAGTAAAGAGCAGAATGCAGTTGAGGAAAATCAGATGGCGAAATGA
>JBARZO010000233.1:0-7859 GCA_049650165.1 Rubrobacteraceae bacterium | reverse complement strand
TGGTCGGTGCTTCTTCGACACCGGGCGAGTATCTCATGCCGCGTCTGGCAGTAGAGTTCGCCGCCGAGTACCCGGAGGTATCTCTGGACGTGCATATCGGCGATACGAAGGAGACGCTGGCTGCTTTGCTGAGGCGCAAGATCGAGGTGGCAGTCGTAGGACGGGAGATAGACAGTCCCCGCGTGGACTCCACGGTGATCGAGGAAGACGAGCTGGTGCCGGCGGCGGCAATCTCTCAATGTTCGGGCGCGGTTGAAGTCGGGCTCGCAGCCCTGAAGGATCGTCCCTTCATCATGCGGGAGCGTGGCTCTGCAACCCGGGAGATCGTCGAGGACCGGCTGTCGGCGGCCGGCGTCGAACCTCGGGTAGCGATGGAGCTTGGCTCGAACGCGGCGGTCGCCGGAGCGATCGCCACGGGGGCGGGGATCGGTATCTTGCCCGCCCGCTCGCTGGAATCCCAGGACCTCATCGGACGTCTCCCGATTCGCGGGCTGAAGCTCCGGCGGCCCTTTGTAATGTTGGTAGAAAAAGGTCGCCCCCTCTCACCGGCGGCCGCGGCTTTTACAGCCTTGTGTCTTAGAAAGGACGTTTGATGTTCCGAAAACTCTTTTTTCTTTTGTCTCTCTCTGTGTTCACCATTGCGCTGGCGGGTTGCGGCGGAGGCTCCTCCGACGAAACCCTCCGCGTCGGCCTCATCCCAAACCAGAACCCGGAAGAGGTAGAGGCCGAGTACCAGCCGCTGGAAGGTTACTTGTCGGAGGAGATCGGGCGTGAGGTCGAAGTCACCGTCCCCGCAACCTATAACGCCGTGGTCGAGGCGCTGGTTTCCGGCGAGCTGGACATGGCCTACTTCGGTGGCCTCACCTACGTCCAGGCCCGGCAGCGGGCAGATGTGAGCCCACTGGTGACGGAGGTCAACCCGCGCACCGGGACCACCAAGTATCATTCGCTCATCATCACGCCCACCGACAGCGACATCGAAGCGGTAGAGGACATCGAAGGTAGAGACTTCGCCTTCGGGAGCGTCTCTTCCACCTCCGGGTCTTTGTACCCCTCGATCATGCTGAACAAGGCTGGCATCGATTACCGGACGGACCTCGGCGAGTTCACCTACACCGGCGGCCACGACACGACGGCCCAGGCGGTCGCCAACGGGCGGGTAGACGCCGGCGGCCTCGAAGACCGCATCTTCTACGACCTGCGAGACGAGGGCGTCATAGAGGAAGACTCCGTCAAGATCGTTGCGGAATCCGAGCCGATCGAAGGCTACCCGTGGGTGGTGCGCGATGACCTGTCGGATGAAGACAAAGAAGCGCTAGCTGGCGCATACCTCAACATGGAGGATCCAGAGCTGCTCGACCTGATGCGCGCCGAGAGCTACGAGCGGGTCAGCGCCGACGACTACGACTACACGGAGAAACAGGCCCGGGCGCTCGACCTGATCGCTGAACCCGAAGAGTAGTTTGGAGATCTCCCTAGAAAAAATCTCCGTCTCCTTCGGTAAAGAGAAAGCGCTTCAAGACATTTCTTTCCGGGCGGAGCCGGGAGAACGGGTGGCCGTTGTCGGGGCGTCCGGCGCCGGCAAGTCCACCCTGTTTCGGACGCTGACCCGCAGCGTGCCGCTCTCCGCCGGCTCCGTGGAAATTGATGACCGGAACCTCTACGGGCTACTTAAGAAGGAGCTAAAGAGCGTCCGGCGGAATATCGGGACGATTTACCAGGCCTACAACCTGGTCCCGCAGCTACCGGCGGGCGTAAACGTGGCGCTGGGTGAGATCGGGGGCATGGGTCGCATGGACGCCCTGCGCACATTCCTAACCGGTCCCGGCGCGAACCTGACCCGGCGCGTCCGGGCCGCCCTGGAAGAAGTCGGGGTTGGGGAGTACGCGACGGCGCGGACGGCTAACCTCTCCGGCGGCCAGCAGCAGCGGGTGGCCGTGGCCCGGCTCCTCGTACAGCGGCCCTCGGTCGTGCTGGCCGACGAACCCTTCGCCGCCGTGGACCCCGTAACCACGGAGAAAGTGTTGGAAGCCCTAAGTACTCTGAACGAGGGTGGCGCGACGCTGCTAGTCAATTTGCACGACGTGGAAATTGCGCGGCGCTTCCCGCGCATCGTGGCGCTCCGCGAAGGTCGTGTCGTCTACGATGGCGCATCCGAAGAACTCACGGATGAGAAACTAGCAGAGATCTACCGCGGGGACCCGCAACGCACGGAGGACAAAGCCGAACCGTCACGATACCCAGACCCAACGAGGCTAGCGGAGGGAAGAGATGGCGTCGCCGCCCACTGAGCAGAGGCCCACCATAGGGGGTGCTCTACCCCGCTATAACTGGAAGATGAGTTTGACGGTGCTCGTCATCCTCGGCCTTACAGGATGGAGCGCCTGGGGCACGGGGTTCGACCTGATCGAGCTGATCACCGGCACCGGTCCCGCCGAACGCTTCGTCTCCGAAATGTTTCCGCCCGACCTCTCACTCGCCACCCTCCAGACTACCGGCATCGGCATCCTCGAAACCTTCCAGATGTCCTTTCTGGGAGCCCTCATCGGTGCCCTAATAGCCCTCCCCCTCGCCGCCATCGGCACCGAAGCGGCCCCGACCGTCGGCGCTTCGACCGGCGAACGCCTGCTGCGCGCCATCCCTTACCACGTGGCCCGCTCCGTGCTCAACATATTCCGCTCCGTGCCGGACATCCTGTGGGCCCTGATCTTCGTCGTAGCCCTCGGTCTCGGCCCGTTCCCTGGCACCCTCGCCCTCGCCGTCCACTCCGCAGGCGTGCTCGGCAAACTCTACAGCGAGACTCTCGAAGCCGTCCCGAGCCGCCCCGTCGAAGCGCTCCGGGCAACCGGCGCCGACGGCCTCGGGGCCTTCCTCTTCGGGCGACTACCCCAGGCCGCGAGCCCCTTCGCCTCGCTCTCGCTCTACCAGTGGGAGTGCAACATACGCTCGGCGACCATCCTGGGCTTCGTCGGCGCCGGAGGCATCGGGCAGCAGATCCTCATCTCCATGAACCTCTTCGACTACCCCAAAGTCGCCACCCTAGTTGGAGCCACGATAATAGTGGTGCTGGTAGTAGACCGCTTCTCCGCCGCCATTCGACGCCGGCTAGTTTACTGAGCACAGTCCATATGCTCACGACCACGAACGGCCCAGTATCCAAACTTGCTGCATCGTACGCGGACTGCCAGCGTCGGTTTCCGGGAAGGCAATTAATCGGCAGTTGGGTGAAGAAAATATCGTTCCGGTACGCCGGGTTAATCGGCTCATGTGGTGGACAATCTTCCAGATAAAACTCACGGTCCAATTTTGCTTAGTGGTTCATCCGCTAAATTCGTTACAATAGAGAGCACGTTGCTAGGAGGTGCCGCCAATGCGTCCGTACGTCCGGGGCTAAACCCTAACTCGCGAGGAGTACGAGGAGCTAAAGCGCATGGAGCGACGCCGCCGGTTGGCGGCGACGAGACCGACGGTGGCTACCGGAGCGAGTGGACCATCTCGCGCTCGGATATACTGGACTGGACAGAAAGCCAGCAGGAGAGCTGACCTATGGAGCGATACCTAACAGACGACGAGGGACACTGTACCGCCGTGGTGCTACCTATAGACGAGTATGAAGCGCTAGTCGAAGCCCAAGAGGAACTGTCAGATATTGTGGCCCATGATAAAGCCGTAGCAGACTTGGAAAGCGGGCGCGAGACCCGGACTCTACGCCGTCCGCGTGGAGAGTAACCCCTACTCGGTATACACGATTAGCCGGACTGATCAGGCGAATATCTATCCAGGATCACTAAATGTAGTGGTGTATAGAACTCTCCAGAAGGCATTCACGATCTCATGAATCCACTGTTGAGTGTGATCTATGCTTCCTACGAATGTACCGCTCCACTTCCTAGCAGCCCCAACGCCTCTGGTAACTGCGCCACACTCTTGAGCACCAAGTCAGGGCGGACGGAGGGATCTTCGGGCCTGGGCCTGCCACTCTCGACCAGAACGCCGATGATACCTGCAGCCTGGGCTCCAGC
Organism: Rubrobacteraceae bacterium; assembly: GCA_049650165.1. Lineage (GTDB taxonomy): Bacteria > Actinomycetota > Rubrobacteria > Rubrobacterales > Rubrobacteraceae > SIRX01. The sequence continues at coordinate 3,837 of JBARZO010000233.1, read as the reverse complement.
CACGTCCAGTTGGAGGTCGTCCCCGATCATGGCGACTTCTCCCGACGAGAGTCCGAGATCCTCCACAGCCCGTTCGTAGAAGGCGGATGACGGCTTACCGACACATTGGGCTTTTTTCCCGCTGGCGTATTCCAGTGCGGCCACGAACGGTCCGGCGTCGAGGTTGAACGCGCCGTCGGCGGCCTGCCAGTAGCGGTTTTCGAGCAGGGAGATGAGCCCCGCCCCTGCCATGAGATGCCGGAAAGCCTCGTTGAGACGCACGTAGGTAAATCCATCTCCGAGGTTTCCAACGAGGACGTAACCGGGAGAGTCGTCGGTTGTGCGAACGCCTTCCAGGTCTTCCAGAAGAGACTCGTTTACCAGGGCGTGGCAGCCTGCTTTCTCTTCTCTGAGACAACCGACTATGGCTGTGGCCGGCGTGAGAATCTGTTTCTCCTCCGCAGAAAATCCCATCTCCCTCAAATCCGCCGTGACTTCCCTGCGGGATTTGTGGGTGGCGTTGGTTAAGTAGCGGTACGGTATGCCGGACTCGGAGATGCGGCGCAGGACTTCCGGCGCGCCTTCTATTGGTCCCGCGTTGGTGTACAGGGTGCCGTCAAGGTCCAGCAGGAGTCCCTTGACCTCTTTTAGTAGATCTTCTCGCAATGTTTCCATCCGGAGTTGCCGCAAATCACACTGAATAGTGTACGCGAGTGGTGGCGTCCGATCCTCACCCGGACGGACGAATTTTGTTAGTGTGGTCTGTAGAAGATGGCCCCGACGGAGGAAGCTGAACGTGAGCGAACAGCCTGTTACGCCCGACCTGTCCGCGGCGAAGAGCCGTCAGCAGCAGGCCTGGGCTTCGGGGGACTATGCGGTGTTCGGTTCGGCCCTCAACATCATAAGCGAGTCCCTTTGCGAAGCTGCGGATCTGCGTCCCGAGGAGCGGGTCCTCGACGTGGCGACTGGCAGTGGTAACGCCGCGCTCGCCGCCGCCCGACGGTATTGTGAGGTTACCGGCGCAGATTATGTTCCGGCCCTTTTGGAGAAAGGCCGCGAGCGGGCCGCCGTGGAGGGACTTATGGTGGAGTTTCGGGAAGGCGACGCGGAGGAGTTGCCGTTCCCGGACTCTTCGTTCGACGCGGTTCTATCAGCCGTTGGGGCGATGTTCGCGCCCGACCAGGAGCGGGTGGCTGTCGAGTTGGTCCGAGTGTGTCGACCTGGAGGTAGAATTTGTATGGCGAACTGGGTTCCGGGGAGTTACGCCGGAGAGCTAGGTTCACTTTTCGGTCGTTATTCGCCGAAAGTTCCCGGTCTGCTGCCCCCGACGCTCTGGGGTAGTGAGGAGCGGCTACACGAGTTACTCGGCGAGGCCACCGAAAGTATAGAGACCAACCCGCGCACCTTTACGTTCCGGTATCCTTCGGTGGGTCACTATCTGGATATCCTGCGAGAGTATCTCGGCCCCACCAGAGAGACGTTCCGCTCCCTGGAGCCGGAGGATCAGGAGAAATTGACGCGCGACGTGGAGGAGCTCGTCGGGCGCTTCAATCGGTCAGGGGATGGGACTATGATCGTGCCGAGCGAATATCTGGAGGTCGTCGCGGTTCGCCGTCGGGATGCGAGCCAATGATCCGGGACAGCTTTGGTGTCCGTAGGCACATAAAGTGAAGCTCTGTGTTGTGTAGGGTGGTAAGAAATTTCTACAGTCATAATATCGAGGGAGGAGCTATATGCCCGTAGCCGTCGGAATCGGCCTCACTAACGAATGCAACCTGGCCTGTCCGCACTGCTACCGGCCAACGCTGACGCAACAGCGCCTCTCTATTACAGAGGTAGAGACGATCCTGGACAACCTGGACGTGGGATCGGTGAACCTCGGGGTTGGTGAAAATGGGGTTCATCCCGAGTACCGGGGAATGCTGGAGTTGTTCCGGGAGCGGGAGGTGAAGACGGCGATCACCTCCAACGGCTACAGCCTGGACATGCTTACCGACGAGGAGATGGCCGGGTTCCACTCCGTCGAGCTCTCCTTCGATTTCCCGACTAAAAAGGAGATGGACGAGTTCCGGGGCGCGGGCGCCTGGGAGTTGGCGATGGATTCTCTGGAGCGGTGTCAGCAGCTCGGCATCCCGACCTCTGTTGCGGCAGTGATGATGAGCAACAACTACGAGCGGATGGGTGAGGTGGCGAGGTTCGCGTTCGGGCTCGGCTGCGACCTGCGGGTCAACGTGTACCAGCCGGTGATCGGTGAGGAGTTCACGCTCTCCTACGAGCAGTTCTGGCAGGGGTTTGCAAACCTCTTTGCTGCCGGGCCGGTGGTCGTGTGCAGCGAGCCGTTGGTAAACGCGATCATGGGCCTGGAGACGACCCGCGGCAACCCATGCGGCAATCGGAGCATCCGGGCGCTGCCGGCGGGTACGATCACACCCTGCCCCTACTGGCCCGCCGCCGCCGGTACCATCCCCCACCTCGCCGACCCAGACCGGGACATCTGGCAACAGCGCGAGTTCGAGAAATCCCGGCAGCTACCGAAAGCGTGCGAGCCCTGCGACTTCGTCGAGAGCTGCGCCGGGGGCTGTGCGAGCCGCCGGGCGTTGCGGAACAAGCTGGACGAGCCGGACGAATACTGTCCGGTCGTGCGTGGCGGGGACGACGAAGTCCGGCGCATCCAGGAGCTGATCCAGTACACCCTCAGCGCCCCCGAAGACGTGCCGAAGGCGGGTAACGCCTGCACCACCGTGATCACGGCGGGAGAGGCTCCGCCAGCTTGAACCCCGGCGACCCGCCAACACCGAGGATCTCAGCGGTCGTCCCGGCCCTGAACGAAGCTCCTTCGATAGAACGCGTGGTGAAGGGTCTGCGGACGCAGCCGCTGCTGGCTTCGGGAGAGGTGATCGTGGTGGACAACGGCTCTACCGACTGGACCAAAGAGATCGCACACCGCGCCGGGGCGCGGGTCGTGCGCGAGGAGCGTCGCGGCTACGGCTACGCCTGCCTCGCCGGGGTCCTCGCGGCGGAGGACGCAGAGGTCGTAGTGATGCTCGACGGCGACGCCGCCGACGACCCGGACGACTTGCCTCGGGTGCTGGCGCCGCTCCTGGAAGGCGAGGCGGATCTAGTCGTCGGCTCCCGCGCCCTCGGCAAACGAGACCACGGCTCGATGACCTGGCAGCAGGTCTTCGGGAACAAGCTGGCGTCCTTTATGATGCGTTCCATCTACAACGTCCAGGTAACGGACGTAGGACCGTTCCGCACGATCCGACGAGATGCCCTGCTGGCGCTCGACATGCAGGAGATGACCTACGGCTGGCCGTCGGAGATGATCGTCAAGGCCGCGCGGTCAGGCTACCGCTACCGCGAGGTGCCCGTGAGCTACCGGCGCCGGATCGGGGTCTCGAAGGTCGGAGACACCATAGTGAACAGCCTGAAGGTCGGCTGGTACATCATCTCGACCATACTCCGCTACTCGCGCTGGAAACCACCGAAACGCGCCGAACGCTCCGTGGCGGAGGTCCGCCGATGAACGACGTTCTATACGTCATAGCGAAAGCTCCCAGGGTCGGGCTCGCAAAGACGCGGCTGGGTGCAGCTATCGGGCACGAGAAGGCGATAGAGTTGTATAAAGCGTTTCTCCGCGATTTAGGTGCGCGGTTTACAGAAGCTCCCTTCGGTTTCGGATGGTACATCACACCCCCGGACGCCTGGCCGGAGATCTCCGCGCTGACGGGAGATACGGATCGCCTGCTCTACCAGGGTGAAGGAGACCTGACCGACCGCCAGCGAGAGCTCTTCCGCGAGACGACGCGGCGAGGAGAGCGGGCCATACTAATCGGCTCGGACGCGCCGCACCTGGAC
>JBARZO010000232.1:0-5714 GCA_049650165.1 Rubrobacteraceae bacterium | reverse complement strand
AGACACCGAGCCATCAGAGTGACGGACCATCAACGTCAGGCTCTCAGTTGCAGCCGGAAAGACGCGGCCTTCGATCCTTAGAAAATTCCCGGCCTGTTCGACGCCCTCGCAGAACCCTCCGGCCATATCCGCCAGTGCCGCAATAATGATGTTGCCGACGGAATGGTCCTTCAGGTCACCCGGGGCGACGAAACGGTAGTTAAAGACCTCGGCCAGCCTCTCCCGGCCCGCTAAGGCGACCAGGCAATTCCTCACGTCCCCGGGCGGCGCCACGCCCAACTCCTGCCGCAGCCGTCCGCTGGAGCCTCCGTCGTCGGCCACAGTGACGACCGCTGTAAGGTCCGAGATCCGATCCTTCAAGCCGCTGAGCAGTACAGGCAACCCCGTTCCGCCGCCAAAGGCCACGACTCTCAAATCTTCAGCGCCACTCATACTTCACTATCTTCGCGCGTCTTCGGCGGCCCTCGCAGCTTCCAGCGTGTTGTAGAGGAGCATCGCCCGCGTCATGGGGCCGACGCCTCCCGGGACCGGTGTGAGCCACTCAGCCACCGACTCTACTTCCTCGAACTTCACATCACCGGTGAGCCCGCCTTCTTCCTTCCGGTGAATGCCCACGTCCACCACAGTCGCGCCTTCTTTGACGTACTCGGCCCCGACCATCTCCCGACGCCCAATAGCGGCTACCAACACGTCGGCCCGGCGGGCTACCTCCGGCAGGTCGTTCGTGCGCGAGTGACAGACGGTTACCGTGGCGTTCTCCTGCAACAGAAGCTGGGCCAGCGGCTTGCCGACGAGGTTGGACCGGCCGAGCACAACGGCCTCCTTGCCTTCTAGTTCTATGCCGTTTCGCTTTAGCGTTTGGATTATGCCGTGCGGGGTGCAGGGCAACAGACTCGGAAGGCCGACCGCGAGGCGTCCGGCGCTGGTGGGGCTCAGGCCGTCTACGTCTTTCGCCGGATCTATGAGGGAAATGAGATCTAGCGATTCCAGTTCGCCGGGCAGTGGTAGCTGGATAAAGAACCCGGAGACAGCCTCATCATCGTTTAGTTGCTCTACCAAGGCCACTAATTCTTTTTGGGAGACGTCCTCACCGAAGCGGTGGGCTTTGGATTCGATTCCGACTTCGGCGGAATCATTTTGTTTGTTTCGGACGTAGGTGGTGGAGGCCGGGTCTTCACCGACGAGTATTACGTCCAGCCGCACCGTACGACCGCGTGCTTGTAGCTCCGCCACGCCTTCCGCGACTTCGGCTTTTATCTGGGCGGCTACAGCCTTGCCGTCTAGTATCTTCGCCAACCTAGAGGACCGCCAGTAGTTTGGGCGCCACCTGCTTTTTGCGGCTCATAACGCCCGGTAAATCTATAACGGCGTTCTTGGATCGGACATCAAAGGCGCGTTCCACGAGGGTGCAGTCTCCGGCGCAGAGAAGATCCGTCCCGCCCTCCATTATGTCCGTGACCATGAGCGCCGAGAAAACGTATTCGTTCTCGCGGAGCTTCTGCTCTAGTGCCTCTATAAGCTCATCCTTACGCTCCATGACGGCGGTGCCGACCGTCTCTACCTGGGAGACGCTCATCTTCTCTCCCGAGTTGGTTGCGTACTCCTTGGCGTCCCTGTCGACGATCTCCTCCGCCGACAGGTCCGAAACGTCTGACGAGACCTCGAACATCTCCATCCCGAACTCCTTCGCATCCAGTTCGAGAAGTTCTTCGAGGTACCGGACTACTTCGTGGTCCCTGTCGGTGGTCGTCGGAGAGTTGAGTATCACCGTATCGGAGAGTATGGCCGCCAGCAGCATCTTCGCCGTTGACTCCTCCGGTTCCAGATCGTTGGCCCGATAACGCTCGATTATGAGGGTGGCCGTTGAGCCTACGGGATCAAAGGTAGCCGGTATCGGGGTAGTGGTTTCGATGTCCCCGACGTGGTGGTGATCCAAAATTTCGACGACCTGCGCCTTTTCAACGCCTTCTACGCTCTGTCCTACCTCGGCATGGTCCACCAGGGCTATCTTGCGGGGCTCCGGGTTTAGCAGGTCCGTACGGGTTACGACTCCCAGAGGAATGTCGTCTTCATCCACTGCGATGGCCGCCCGGTAGTGGACCTCCATCACTTGCTGGGTTATGTCCGTGATAAAGCTGTCGGGTAGCACGGTCAAGGGATCTTCGCTCATAACTTCCCAGCAGGGGACGGCGAGCTGTACCATCCGGCTGGTGACGTAGGAATCCATCGGGGAGAGCACGACGCTCACACCTTTCTCCTCCGCCATCTTCAGAACCTCATCCTGGGGTTTCTTACCGTTCGAGATGACCAGGACTCCGGCCCCGAGTTCGATGGCCCGCCGCTGGCCGTTTTCCCGGTCCCCGATCACGACCACGTCTCCGGACTCCATGGATTGTCCCATCGAGTCAACGTCCATCGAGATAACCCAGAGCTTGCCCGCGCTCTTTTTATCCTCGCCGACTAGAAGCTCACCTTCGAGCACTTCGACCATGGATTTCACCGAGACCGGACTCTCGGCGAACGTCGAAGTCTCGCGCGACTCCCGGATGTACATGCGGGCGAGGTCCCGCTCAGTTATAAGGCCGATCAGTGAGCCGTCATCGTCGGTTATCGGAACCTGGCTTATGTTTCCCTGGGCCATCATGAGGCCTACTTTATGCAGCGGGTCGCCCTTTCCGGCAACCGCCACATCGTCGCTCATCACGTCCTTGACCCGGAGCTTTATGTGGCTGATCCGCTTCGGAGACACCGCCCCGCTCTTGTCCAACGCCCACTGCGTCTGGGCGTTTACTTCCCCCAACCGGGCCGGGGAATAGTAGTTTTCTTCGTCCAGCAGGTTCTTTAACTCCGCATACCCGATGGCCGAAGCTACGCTGTCCGTATCCGGATTCTTATGTCCTGTCACGTAGACGTGTGACATCTGGATCTCCTTCTCAAAATTACGTGTCACCCCTGAGAGTCACGCTTATCTTACCCGCCCGTGAACGTGCTCAAGCCTTGCTCAGAGGCGCTATCTCCGGAACGAGGGTCCTCTCCTCCTTACCGAACCTCACGACGATCTTCCCAGCTCCGGCCTCCACTACCTCCCCGACCCCGAACTTCGCGTGCCGGACCTTCTCCCCCGCGCTATAGTCAACCGAGCCTACCCGCTCCGGCTCACCCCGACGCGGCAACGCCCCGCCCCAACCTCCCGCTCCCCGGGCGACGGAACCGCCGGACATCGCCCCGGACTTGAACTCCTCCGGTATCTCGGAGAGAAAGCGAGACGGCATCTGGTACTCCCGCTCTCCCCAGTTGGAGCGAAGTTTGGCGTAGGACAGCGTGAGAGACTCCATCGCCCGCGTAATCCCCACGTAACACAATCTCCGCTCTTCCTCCAGATTCTGCTCGTCCAACGACCGGGCGTGCGGAAAAGTCCCCTCCTCCATACCGACGATAAACACGTGCCCGTACTCAAGCCCCTTGGCGTTGTGGAGTGTCATCAGGGTGACGCTGCCTCCGCTCGTAACGGTATCCGCCTGCGAATAGAGCGCCTGCTCCTGCAGAAAGCCCGCCAGCGTCGGTTCAGCCTCGACCCGCTCGTACTCGCGGGCGGCGTTTACGAGTTCCTCAAGGTTTTCCAGACGAGACTCGGCTTCGATGGTCCGCTCGGCCTCCAACTCCCCCTTGTAACCCGATTCGTCCAGGACGGATTCCATGATCTCTGTGGGCGCCACTTCGCGGGCGGCGACCTGCCAGCCCCCAAAGAGCTCCCGCACCGCGCGACAAGCCTTCTGCGCCTTTCCCGTAACGCCCGCTTCCCCGGCTTCGTCGAGCGCCTCGTAGAGCGAGATGCCGTTTCTCCGCGAGTGGTCCTGCAGTTTCGCAACCGAGGTGGCGCCCAATCCGCGCTTCGGGACGTTGATGATACGTTCCAGGGACGCGGCGTCCGCCGGGTTGGCGATCACGGCCAGGTAAGCCATGGCGTCCTTGATCTCCGCCCGCTCGTAGAACCTGACCCCGCCAACCACCTGATACGGAACCCCCTCCCGCACCAATACATCCTCCAAAGCCCGACTCTGGGCGTTAGTCCGGTAGAAAGCCGCGATCTCCCTCGGAGAAACCCCATCTTCCATCAAACGCTCGATCTCCGAGACCACGAACCGGGCCTCGGAATATTCGTCCGAGGCCGTAAAGACCCGAATTCCTTCTCCCTCATCCCCCGCCGTCCACAATTCCTTCGCCTTCCGAGAAGCGTTGTTCGAAACCACGGCGTTCGCAGCTTTCAGGATAGTCTGGGTGGAGCGATAATTCTGCTCCAGCTTTACGACCCTCGCCTCGGGATAGTCCCGCTCGAAGTCCAGAATGTTGCGAATATCCGCACCACGCCACCCGTAGACCGAGTTGTGGGTAACCAGGCCACCGGCGACGAAGTTGTGCGTTCTCTCTACGTCGATGTCGTAGACGGGCCGGTCGAGCGTCACTCGCTCTACTTTCTCGATCACGTCGTAGCCACCATTTTCGACGAACATAGCCATTCCGGGTCTTGCGGCCGACGCCTTTACGAATGGAAGAGATTTATTCTCGATTAGTTCACCATCATCGGAGCCAAAGCGGGCCACGCGCTGTATGTTGATGTCGAGGACGGAGCTTATTCTTTCCACGATCTCAATCACAGAACCGTAGTCCTTACAACAGGTCTCGTACCGCCAGCTAGAAGAACCTGCCTTCGCTTTACGGACGCTAAGTCCCAAGCCTTCTAAAGCCCTTTGTCCCTCTTCATCTCTCCCGACCATTGAGATCCTGTGCATCGGGCTCTTGCCCCGCCGGTCTCCGCAAAGCGTTACTACAATGTTGCGACGACGACCGGTGTAACTTTGCGGCAGATAGTGAGGAAAATTCGAACTCAAACCGGAATCATCCAGTAGACGCTGCCCGCCGGACTCGCACTCAACATCCGCGAACACTTTCTCTATAAGCCGCTGGTTCCCGACGAGGCTATTGTCGGAGCTTGCACGGGCCACAAAGGGAAGCGTAGGAAGTTGATATTTCAGAGAGAGCGTCGCTTCCGCCGCCCGAGCCTCGCTCTCTGTGTCGTGGGTCGAAACGATCCAGGCCGCATCCGCGTGCTCTTGGCGAGAGCGCTGCATGAAACCGACGACCGGCTTGACCTGACCTTTGGTATAAGTCCGGGAAGTCCCGACACGAAATCCGAGGCTCTTTTTTCGCATCAGGTACGTCATGTGCATCTGGGGTGTCGTGCCGAGCCGATAGCCGGCGAAGTGTACGTGTTCCGGCGTAGATATAATCCGGCGTCCACCCTGCGTCGTGATCTCAACGCCCTCCGTCGCCCTTCGCGCACCGGAAGCCCCCGTTACTCGCGCCGGACGGAAGTCGCCACTCCCGTAGCAGGACAGCACCTCGTCTCCAACCTGGATCCGCTCGATGGTCTTCTTTGAACCGTCGCCCATCGTTACCGGCATACCTTCCACCAAACACTGATCGTCATCTCCGACGCAACATAGGTTTCGATGTGCGGCGGCCAGGATGTTGACGAGCCGGTACTGGGCGTGGTTGGTGTCCTGGTATTCGTCTACGTGGATGTATTTGAAGCGCTGCTGGTAGCGTTCGCGGACTTCGGAGAAGAGATCCAGCAAGGCCACTGTCTGCATTATGAGGTCGTCGAAGTCCATGGCGTTGTTTTCGTAGAGGCGTTTCTGGTAGAGATCGTAGAC
>JBARZO010000231.1:0-12412 GCA_049650165.1 Rubrobacteraceae bacterium | reverse complement strand
GCTGTTCGGCGGCAGTGAGGACCGGCTGCCGGTCTATGCTTCCTGCGGGGAGCTGAAACCCCCGCCGGAGCGGGCCGAGTCGGCGCTGGCTCTCCGGGAAGAGGGCTTTCGGGCCATGAAGATCCGGGTAGACCCGAACCGTCTGGAAGAAGGACTCGCATCCGTCGCCGCGACGCGGGAAGCCGTCGGTGGCTCGATGGAGATCATGGTGGATTTAAACGAGTCCTGGCGGATGGCCGGCGACGCGAGTCGCTCCATAGACCTCGTTGCGGCGAGACGCATAGCAGACGCCCTGGCGGAGATGAATGTTTTCTGGCTGGAGGAACCGCTGCCGTACTCGGATCTGGAAAGCATGAGGAATCTTCGGGAGCGTACCGGTGTTCGAGTAGCTGGTGGTGAGATGGCCCGGAGCTGGGAGGAGGTGCTCGGGTTTATCGAGGCGGATGCTTTGGACGTATATCAGCCGGACGTGGTGCTGACGCTCGGGATGCACCGGACGCGGTTTATTGCCGAGTTGGCGATGGCACACAATCACTGGTTCACTCCCCACACCTGGACAGACGGGCTCGGACTGCTCGCAAACCTCCACGTGACGGCTGGAGTTGGTGGAGGACCGTACCTGGAGTTTCCGTATGACCCTCCCGGCTGGACTCCGGAGCGCCGGGACTTTATGCTGGCGGAGCCTTTGAAAATAGACAGTGACGGTTGCCTGAGAGTCCCGGATGAGCCGGGACTTGGGGCCGTGCTGGACCCAGACCGGATCGGGGTATAGAGATGTCCAAGTGGCACGAGCGGGCGCAACACGTACAGCTAAGAAACCAGGCCTGGATAGGCGGCGAATTCGTAGACGCGGCCTCGGGCAAGAAATTCGATAACGTAACGCCGCGAGACGGGAGTGTCCTAAACCAGGTCTCCGAATGTGACACCGAAGACATCGACCGGGCAGTCCGGGCGGCGCGCCAGGCGTTCGAGGATGGGCGCTGGTCGCGCATGAGGCCGGCCAAGAGGAAGAAGATATTGCTCCGGCTCGCCGGGCTTATTCGCGAGCATCTGGAGGAGTTGGCGCTGGCCGAGAGCCTGGACGTCGGGAAGCCGATCTCCGACGCGCTCGCAGTGGATATACCGGCTTCGGCCCAGTGCATCGAGTGGTACGCGGAGGCCATAGACAAGCACTACGGTGAGATCTCGCCGACCGGCCCGGATTCTCTGGCGCTCATTACCCGTGAACCCATCGGGGTGGTTGGGGCGGTCGTGCCCTGGAACTACCCCCTGATCGTCACCTGCTGGAAGCTCGCGCCGGCCCTGGCGACCGGCAACTCCGTCATCCTCAAACCTGCCGAACAGTCTCCGCTCACTGCTCTGGCCTTGGGAGAGTTGGCCGCCGCAGCCGGATTGCCGGACGGCGTCTTGAATGTCGTGCCCGGTTTCGGCCCGACGTCGGGGGCCGCGCTCGGGCTGCACCCCGATGTGGATAAGATCGCCTTTACCGGCTCTACCGAAATCGGCAAGAAGTTTCTCCAGTATTCGGGTGCCTCGAACATGAAACAGGTCTCTCTGGAATGTGGCGGCAAGAGCCCGCAAGTGGTCATGGGAGACCCGCCGGACCTCGAAGCCGTTGCGTCGAGCGTTGCTTCGGGCATCTTTTACAATGCCGGACAGACTTGTCACGCCGGCTCCCGGCTCGTGGTCCATCGTGGGGTGAAAGACGAGCTTCTGGAGCGCATCTCCGCCCACGCGGCTAAGATGATCCCGGGCGACCCTCTTGAACCCGAGACGGCGATGGGGGCCGTAATAGACAGCGGCCAGTTGGAGAAGGTCGTGGGTTACATAGGAATCGGCGTCGACGAAGGCGCGACGGTGGCGGTCGGTGGCGAGCGGGTCCGGGAAGAGAGCGGCGGGTTCTACGTGGAGCCCACGGTGCTCGACGGGGTCGGATCGGAGATGCGGGTGGCGAACGAGGAAATCTTCGGTCCCGTACTCTCCGTGCTGGAGTTCTCCGACGAGGACGAAGCCGTAGCGCTGGCAAACGCCACGGACTACGGACTTGCGGCTTCGGTCTGGAGCCGGGACATCGGGGTGGCCCACCGGACGGCGGCGGCGCTGCGGGCCGGGACGGTCTGGATCAACGCGTACGACGCCGCCGACATAACCGTGCCGTTCGGAGGTTTCAAGCAGTCCGGCTTCGGACGCGACAAGTCACTCCACGCCCTCGAAAACTACGAACAACTAAAGACCACCTGGATAGACCTGAGGGCCTGAGGTGCGGGAAACGCTCGGCGAGCAGTTCTTGGAAATGCCGCCCTCCGGCCCGGTCTTCTTCGGCCCCGGCGAAGCGGCCCGCACCGGAAAGCTGGTGCGCAAAATCGGGGCGTCCCGCGCCTTTGTAGTCTGCGATCCGGGGATAGTGGAATTTGGACTACTGGCCCCGATCCTGGAAAGCCTCGAAGAAGCGGGCCTTGACATCGAAATCTTCGACCGGGTTACTCCAAATCCCGCCACTCCCGATATCGAAGTCGGCAGCGAGGCGTTGCGGGAGCATGGATTGGCGGACACCGTGGTCGTCGCGGTCGGGGGTGGATCGTCGCTCGATTCGGCCAAGGGGATAGCGCTTCACGCCGCCAATCCCGGTCCGGTGGAATCGTTGAACTTTACCGTGGATCAGGAGAACCCGGGCCTGCCCGTAATAGCGGTTCCGACCACTGCGGGTACGGGATCGGAGACAAACTATTTCGGGGTGATCACCGACCCCGTGAACGAACGTAAGTTCTACATCGGACACCCGAGCGTAAGACCCCGCGCCAGCGTCCTCGACCCTCTGCTCACGCTCGGACTACCCCCCGGCGCCACGGCGGCCACCGGGATGGACGCGCTTGTCCACGCCCTCGAAGCACTTATGTCGCGCAGCGCCAACCCCTACGCTGACGGGGTTTCTCTGCAAGTCGTCCGCATGGTGAGTCGCTGGTTGCCGGTGGTGCTGGCCGACGGCGCGAATCTTGAGGGCCGTTCGCAGATGTTACTGGCTTCGCACATGGCGGGCCGGGCTTTCTCCAGCGGCACGGGTTTGGGGCTTTGTCATGGGTTGGCACACTCGATCTCCGCCCGCACGCACGCGGCCCACGGGGTAGCCCTCACGGTCGTGCTGCCGTACGTGCTGAAGTTCAACCTGCCGGCGAGCCTGGAGAAACTCACCCTCGTAGCGGGCTCGCTGGGGGTTTCAAACTCAGCCGGAGGCGAAGAGGATGCCCTTTCGGCCATCGCCGCCATAGAAGAGCTTGCAGAGAGTTCTATGGAAGAACGAACGTTGACGGATCTCGGGGTGACGGAGCACATGATCCCCGGCCTGGTGCAAGACATCATCCGGGATCCCGTACTCGGGAATACTCCCCGGATGCCCGACGAATCGGAAATCCAGGAAATCCTGGTCGCCGCCCTCTCGACGTAGGTTCTGCCGGGAACAGATCTGTGACGTGCGGCGCATCATGCGCATTACCTTGACGATATACTCGGGCAAGCGAGGTTGTTGTGAGCGAGGCTGTAGTGGACAAAGATAAAGAGATGCGCGTAGACCTCGTATTCGAGGGTGGCGGCATGAAAGGTCTCGGCCTGGTAGGCGCTCTCTCGGTGTTGGAAGAACGGGGTTACGAGCCGCAGAGCGTCGCCGGGGCTTCGGCGGGAGCTTTCCTGGCCGCGCTGCTAGGCGCCGGATACACGGCCGCCGAGCTGCGGGAAATCTTCCTGAATTTCGACTTCGCCAATGTGCAGGACACTTCATGGGAAGATCGTATACCCTTGATCGGCACTCCTCTGAGCCTCCTGAAAGACCAGGGTATCTACGAGGGAAAAGCGCTGCTGAAGTACGTGCGGAGATTGCTGCAGGATAGAAACGTAAACAACTTCGGTGACCTGGTCCATCCCGTAAACGCTGGAGAAGAGCATCACCGCTACAAAGCACAGGTGATCGCCTCAGACATAACCGGGCGTCGTTTGCTCGTGCTGCCGCGGGACGCGCCCTGGCTCGGTGTCGAGGAGCCGGACAGCTTCGAAGTGGCGCTCGCCGTTCGAATGAGCACGAGCATCCCCTTCTACTTCGAGCCGGTGGAGTTTCGAAACCCAATCACCGGCCAGAAGCACCTTATCGTGGACGGCGGGGTGCTCTCCAACTTTCCGGTGTGGCTGTTCGACTCTCGGGAGGAGCCGAGGTGGCCCACCTTCGGACTAAGGCTCGTCGAGCCGGACCCCGAAGTCTCCCTGGATCATCGCATGGATCCGGCAGCCTATCCGATGGGTGGGATCGGGACCACGATAGACTACGTCAAGAGCCTGATATACACAATGCTGGAGGCCCACGACCGGCTCTACATCGAGATGGCCGACTTTGCCCGTACCATCTGCATACCTACCCTCGGGGTGCGGACAACGGACTTCGATCTCCCGAGAGAACGGAGGCTGGAGCTCTACGAAGCCGGTCGCGTCGCCGCGGAACAGTTTCTGGAGACCTGGAGCTTCGAGCGTTATATCGAGGAGTTCCGCCGCAAAAAGGAATACTCCCGGCGGCAGGAGGCCGTTAAACGGATGCAACGGCCCGCGGAGGACACCAGGCACAATCCCTAGATCTCATGCTCAGTGAGAAGGCTAATGCATAAACGTGTTGTGGCCTGATCCGGCCAGTGGTACACTTTGATACATAAAGCTCATTGTGGGTATCTCTACCTTTTTGGTAGGAAAGGAAAGACCCGGTGTCGCCGCTCAGACCTCTATACGCCCTGGCGATAGCGTTGCTGGTAGCCGCATTTGTCGGGTTTGGGATCTCGGCCTTCTATCCGGAGCCGGAACTGCCCGAGTACCCTCCGGAGCTAGAATTTGTCGGAGAGGAGCCTACCGAACAAGAAAAGGCTTTGATGGCTGAGCAGCGCGAGAAGGAAGAGGCTTACCAGAACCAGATATCCGATTACAATCGCGTCGTGTCCACCATTGCCATCGGCGCGGCGGTTCTGCTTTTGGTGAGCAGTATTGTATGGGTGAGTAGTCTGCCCGTGATCGGCGACGGGACCACGCTGGGAGCGGTTTTCACCTTGTTCTACGGTTTGATCCGGGCTTTCATGACGGACAGCGAGCAATTCCGGTTCGTCGCGGTGGCGGTGGGCCTGGCTATCTTGATCTCACTAGTTTACTGGAAGTTTTCGCACCTGGGTGACTCCGGCACGGACCGACGGCGACCGGCCGCAGGCTAGAGAAAATCCCTATCAGCCCGCGAATTTTGCCGGGCTATCGGAGCATCGGGTAGTAGCTTGCCAGGGTTGAGCATCCCTTCCGGGTCAACGTTCTTGCGTAGCGCTTCTAGCATGGAAAGGCCGGGGGCGCTTTTTTCTTTTTCCATGTACGGTAGATGGTCGGTGCCGACGCCGTGCTGGTGGCTCAGGGTGGCGCCGTGCTCCACGATGGTTTCGAGGGCGGCGGATTTTAGAGTTTGCCAGCGTTCCAGTGTGGCTTCCGGGTCGACAGCGAGCCGGAAAAAGAAGGTGAAGTAGAGGCTGGCCCCGGTAGGATAGACGTGAGAGACGTGCGCCATCGCCAGTACCCGTTCGTCTTCGAGCGCTGTTCGGAGAGCCTGTAGGACTGCGCGAGCAGTTGGTATAAGGGCGCTCCAGGTGGTCGCCGTTTCAAGCGTCTCGACTGCCCAGCCCTTCTCCCAGAGGGTATTGCGGAGGTAGGGGAGGCGAAAGCGGTTGTTGCGCCACTCGCGTCCGGCGACATCCCCGACCACCACTCCCCCGTACTCCCGGGTCAGCGTGCGGGTCCTCGTGTGGGCCTTGCGGACTGTAGAAGACTGCCCCGTAGCGCCCAGCATCATGAGGCATTTCTCTTGTCGCAGTCCCCGGCGGGCTAGGAGGCCGTCGAGTAGGCGTCGGACGTAGGGGTTCAACGTGAGGTGGAGTTGGGAGTTGGTCTCTTCAGGGTCGCTCAGGCGCAGCATGCTCATGGGGAGGGTGGATTGGGCTATCTCCCGGATCGCCGCGATGCCCTCTTCCCAGCTTGGAAACATAATGCCCCAGAAGCGTTCCCGCTCGGGGAGGAGTTGGATGCGGACGGTTGCCGAGGTGATCAGACCGAGTCGGCCTTCCGAGCCCAATACGAACTGCCGCAGGTCTGGTCCGGCGGCGGATGCGGGAAAGGCCGGTAGTTCCATCGTACCTTGTGGCGTTATCATTCGCCCGCCCTTGAAAGTATCTTCGATCCGTCCGTACAAGAGGGACTGTTGTCCCGCAGAGCGGGTAGAGATCCAACCGCCGAGCGTAGAGTATTCGAAAGACTGTGGGAAATGCCCCAAAGTGTAGCCTTGCCCCCGGAGCTGAGCCTCGATCCACGGCCCCCGTACCCCGGTCCCGAAGGTCGCCAGCCGGCTCTCTTCATCCATGTCTTGTAGCCGTCCCATCTGCCCCATGTCGACCACCAGAATGGGCTGCTCGCCGGGGATTGGGTTCACCCCGCCCACCACGCTCGTCCCGCCACCCCGGGGGATAATCCTGGCTCCCACGGTTCGGGCGTAGGAGAGAAGCCCTTCGACCTCTGATTCGCGACCTGGAAACGAGATCCCATCCGGGAAAGCCTCTATCCGGCCGCTACGCAGGGCTACCAGATCCGGGAAGCTCTCACCGCGGCTGTGACGTATTCGGGTTTCCGTCTCCGTTTCCACCAGCGGATGTACCGGTAGGCGGGAGGGAGGAGGCGAGAATTCTTCGAGCTTTACGTCCCGGGAAGGCTTGCCGGGACCCAGACGTTCTCGCAGGTAGCCTTCGGCGTGGGAGGATAGGTTGTAGATTACCGACTCATCGCCCCAACCATTCCAGCGCCTCATGGGATCAACGCTCCTCCGAGTTTCCCGGGGCAGGGCTGTAGGAGGATCGCCACAGCTCCGAGTAGTGACGCCATTCCTCTCGCCAGCACCGCGGCTGCCAGTCAGTGTGCGGCGTGAGCCGGTTCTCTATCTCTTCCCGGAGCTTCATGCCGCCTTCGGGTAGCAGGTGGCCGATCCTTACTCGGCGGAGCAGGAGGTCGTCCAGGTGTACGACGGACTCGTTCTCGAACGCCCACTTTAGTTCCGCCCAGGTGTAAGGGGTGTCCTGTATCTTTTCGAGATCATTCTCATCTAACCACTCCAGAAATTCCGGCAGGTCCGGGCCGAGGCGGCCTGAGATCTTGCTGCGTTGGAGACGGGGGAGGTCGGCAAGCACCTCCTCCGCCCGAGCAGCCTCTGGAGGAATAGGTTCGAGGCTTGTAGAGACGTCAGGCTCTACGGATAGAGTCTGGACCACCTTCCGGGCTATGGAGTGAAATGTGGTGAGTTTGCCGCCCGCCACCGTTACGAGGTTCCCGTCCCTGTGAATGGCGAGTTCCCGAGGTTCCTGGGAGGGTTCGCCGTGTCCGCCGAACACGACGGGCCGCACGCCGGCGAAGGTGCCGAGCAGGTCGCGGGTCGAGAGGTTGTGGTCGGCGAAGCGCTCGTGGAGCGCATCGAGCAGATATTCTGTTTCTTCGGGGGCAATGGCCGGTTCTTTACTTAGAAGTTTATCGTGATCCAGGTCCGTAGTGCCCACGAGCGTGACGCCCTCCCACGGGTAGGCGAAGACCGGTCGACCATCTTCGGGGTGCGCGAAGGTTACGGCCTGGGCCGTGGGCAGCTTGTCCCACGGAAAAACCAGGTGGCTCCCCCGAAGAGGTCGCAGTCGCAACGAACCTTCCCCCGGCAGCCCAAGCTCCCCCGACCAGGCGCCCGTCGCGCTCACCACGAACCGGGCGTTTAACTCTGCGGTATTTCCACCCTCCGCGTCCCTTACGGAAAGGACGCACCTGTCTTTCCGTTGGTTCTGGGAGACTCCCTCGACTTTGACGTAGTTGAGCGCCCGGGCTCCGGAGTGGACCGCCTCACGCAGCACCCGGAAGACCAGGCGGGCGTCGTCGGTTTGGGCGTCGGTGTAGACGAAGCCTCCGCGCAGTCCATCGAGGTTCAGGTTGGGGGCGAGTAAGCTTATGTCCATGGCGTCCTGGCTGTGGTAGCTGCGACGGCTGCGCTTGAGCAGGTCATAGACAGTCAGGCCGAACTCCAGGGTCCACGCCCCCGGACGGTCGCCTTTGTAGACCACGTATAGAAAGCGCAGGGGCTCGACCAGGCCTTTTCCTTCGCAAAGTAAGTGTTCTCTCGCGCGGACCGCCTCGCGGGTTAGCTGTATCTGGCGCTCCTTCAGGTAGCGGAGGCCGCCGTGGATCATCTTCGAGCTCCGGCTGGAGGCGCCCCAGGCGAAATCCTTCTGTTCGAGCAACAGTACGGAGAGACCGCGGCGGGCCGCTTCTCGGGCTATCCCCGCCCCGGTGATGCCGCCCCCGACCACCACTACGTCCCAGGTTTTCTCTGCGACCTCGGCCCAGGTTTCGTCCCGACTTTTCATGAATTCGGGCATAGTAGAGAGTATAAGCCGGGACCGTCTCGGTGTTGTCTGGGTCAATTGGCCCAGGCATAGATAGTCCATAAGCCCGATGACAAGGTGGTTCCGGTGCTCCACTATTAGCAGTATGGTGGGCTTGCGCCAATACATATCCCCCCTCCAGGACGGGCCCGCCATTTACCCAAAGAGGGACAGGGTGGTAGAGTGAATACGCAAACCTACGGGGGAATTTACGGACTGGAAACTACAGAGACAATCCGGGTGGCGATAGCTGACGATCAGCAGCTCTTTACGAGCGGGCTTTCTCGGGTCATCGGGGCCCAGCCCGAGATAGAGGTGGTGGGTGAGGCTCACAACGGGCGGGAGGCCGTCGAGTTGTGCCTGGAGACGGAGCCCGACGTGATGCTCATGGACATCTCCATGCCGGAGATGGATGGGGTTACGGCCACGCGTAAAATACGGGAGATCTTGCCGCGGACGCGCATTCTGATCCTGACGGTTCACACCGACGACGGGCACGTCTTTCAGGGCATAAAAGCTGGGGCACAGGGCTACTTGCTAAAGGACTGCACGCCGGAAGACCTCACCCGCGCCATCCGCACGGTCTACTCCGGAGATACCATCATGGCCCAGGACATAGCCCGGAAGATGCTCACGACGTTCGAGGGCATCCAGGAAGACGAAACCGAGCTTGCCCCGCAATTAACTGATCGAGAACTAGAGGTCATAAAGGCGCTGGCGCAGGGCAAGAGCAACAAGCAGATAGCCCAGGCTCTGCACATCTCAGAGAAAACCGTGCGAAACCACGCCTCGAACATCTACAAAAAGCTGCACATCTACGACCGCACCCAGGCCGTAATCTACGCTATCCGGCGGGGTCTGGTAGATCTCGAAACCCTGGGTTCCGGTTAGCGCGACACCTTGTAAGGAATTTGCACTTTTACTAGGGTTCCCTTGCCGGATTGGGTCTCAATATCTAGCTTACCGCCCATCTCCATGACCCGCTCCCGCATACTTGAGAGTCCAACCCCGCGTTTGATAGTGGCGGTGTCGAAGCCACAGCCGTCGTCGTAGATCTGGGCCAGAACCTTGTTTTTGCGCTGGCACAGGCTTAGCTTGATCTTCTGGGCGTCTGAGTGCCGGCGGGTGTTGGCGAGGGCTTCCTGGAGTACCCGCAGAAGCTCTACGCTCACCTCATTCTTGAGCTCCGGAGAGAAGTTCTCTGAGACGGCGAGCGTTATCTGGCGTTCGGGCTTCAACTGGCGATTGAACTCCACCAGGGATTCTACGGCTTTGACAAAGGGTTCGTCATTTTCGTTTCTGAGGTCGTAGATTGCATTGCGCAGCCCGCTGGTCGCCCGGCGGAGCGCGGATATCTCCTGTTCGAGGCCAACTTCGTCACCGGCTCCTCTGGACTCCACCTCTAAGGCTTGAAGCCCCTGTAAGGTCCCTGCGAGGTCCTGGAGCACCGCGTCGTGTAGGTCGCGGGCTATCCGGCGGCGTTCTGCCTCCCGAATCTCCAACAGAGACGCCTCGGTTCGCTTGCGGGCCGTGATGTCTCGGCTGATGCTCAGCACCGCCTGTCGTCCCCGAAACTCGATCACAGAAGAGTTGACCAGCACGTTCATTGGCGTTCCTTCATACCGGCGGTGGACCGTCTCGAAGTCTTGATACGAGCCGCGGGAGAGTAGGGTATCCAGGTACCGGCGGCCTCGCTGGCGGTCCAGGGAGAGCTCTTTCATGCTCATGCCGACAAAAGTTTCTCTCGGGTAACCGTATATTTCGCAGGCGTTCTGATTAACGTCCAGTATTTCGCGGCTCTCGGGTTCGTAGATCAGGATGGCGTCGTTGGCGAGTTCGAAGAGCCTACGGTACTCCTGCTCGGACTTTCTCAGTGCGTCTTCGGCGTACGAACGTCCGATGGCCGCGGCCAGTACGTTGGCGACCGCCTGCAGGAAGTTGATGTCGTCCCCGGTGAACGTTTTGTGCTCTACCGTGTCGACGCCTAGCACACCGAACGGCCTGTCCGGCCCTTGAACGATAACGCTCATGCCGCTCTTTACCCCGTGATCGTACTGTAAGCTGGAGGCGCTGAAACGATCTTCTGCGCCCAGATCCTTTGAGATTACCGGCTCGCTGGAGAGTAGTGTGTGGCCGGATTGTGAGCCTACCCCGATGCGTATCTTGGTCCTACCGACGTAACCCCTCTTCCACCCCGAGCCCGAACGCAGCAGCAGCTCACCTTTTCCAGGTAGTAGTTCCAGGAACTTGGCGTACTGGGTGTCCAGGGTCTCCGCCACGAGCGTTACAGCCTCGTCCATGAGGTAGTCGAGGTCTGCCTCAGCGAGCGCCCGTTGTCCGATGCGGGCCACTACCGCCTGTTGCTGGGCCCGCTGGCGGATTTCTTTTTCGGCCTGACGACGGACCGTAATGTCCTCGATTATGCCGACGATAAAGCGCGAGCTGCCTTCGGGAGGCCGGACCGGGGCGGCGCTCAGGCGGCCCCAGAGAAGGCTGCCGTCCTTCCGGAGATAGCGTTTCTCCAGCTCGTAGCTGTCACGCTCGCCTTCCGTAAGCTCTCTGTAGAGTTCGAGATCCTTCTCGACATCACCCGGGTGCGTTATGTCGGTGAAGTGCATACCTTTTAGCTCTTTCTCATCGTAGCCAAGAAGCGCTTGTAGTGCGGGATTGGTCTGGAAGAGCTGTCCGTCGAGGCTGACGATGGCGATGCCGGCTGTAGTGCCTTCGAAGATCGCCCGGAAACGGGCTTCGCTCTGCTGTATCTGGTTTAGCGAGGCCGTGCGTTCGTTCAACAGTTGTTGTTTGGTCTCGAACTCGGCGGTGTGGCTCATGGCGGCCGCGATAAGTCCCGCCATGAGTTGTAGGGTGTCCACGTCCCGGTTGCCGAAAGCCTGGGGCTTCGTCGAGAAGACTTTCAGCACGCCCACGATCTCCTGGCGGTGATAAAGAGGGACCACGATCAGTGACCGGGCACCTGTCTGCCGGATGGCGGCCTGGTTTACCCTCGGGTCCTGCAGGGTATCGTCGGATCGCAATATCTCTCTTCTCCTGATGCATTCCCCGGAGATACTGGAAGAGTAATTCAACCTCAGCCCAATGTGGTCCCGCGCGTTCCCACTGGCGTTTGTGTAGACGAGTTCCTCGCCCTCGATCATCTCGACCACCGCCCCGTCGGCCTCGGTAAGCTCCTGGCTGCGCTCCACAATGAGCTTCATAACGGATTCCTGATCCGGCTCGGCCATAACTATTGCGTGTTGGGTGGAGATTATTGCCGCGAGACGTTCCGTGTCTTCGTGGAGCGCGGCTTCCGCCTGCTTGCGCTCCTCTATGTTTTGGATCTGGGATATGTAGTAGAGCGGTTCATCGTCGGCATCTTTTACCAGCGAGATGCTCAAAGATACCCACACCGGATGGCCGTCGGCGTGAATGTATCGTTTCTCCAGGGTGTAGCCGTCCAACGCGCCGCTATCCAATCGGCGGGTGTGGTCTATGCTGGTCTCGTAGTCTTCGGGATACGTGAGGTCCAGGTAGGTCTTATCGAATAGGTCCTCTTCCGAGTAGCCCAAAAGTTCACAGAACGCGCGGTTGACTTGTGTGTAACGGCCTTCGGGACTGACTATCGCCATTCCGACCGGCGTGTTTTCGAAAGCGCTGCGGAATCGTTCCTCGGCTTCGCGAAGTTGGCGCTCTCCCTCCACGCGCTCCGTGAGATCCTGGAAGTAGATCGCGAGTCCTTCCTCGTAAGGATAGACGTGGACCTCGAACCACTTGCCGAGCGGAGGATAAAATTCTTCGAAGTGGGCTTCTTCCCGTAAAACCGCCGCTTTCCGGCACTCGTCGTAGAACCGGGAGTTCGTGGCTTCTGGAAAAGTATCCACCACGTTGGTTTCCAGTAGCTCTTCCCGAGGTTGCTGCAAGAGCTGCTCCGCCCGGCGGTTTACGAACGTGAA
>JBARZO010000230.1:0-3149 GCA_049650165.1 Rubrobacteraceae bacterium | reverse complement strand
ACGAACCTTCTTGAGAAATACCTGAGTGAAGTGGCTATTTCTATCTGTTGTGGCTACCTCACCTTTGTAATCCGCTTTCGTAATATTTTCGTCTTTGCGACGAGTGTCAACATCCTGACGCATC
The DNA here is from genome assembly GCA_049650165.1 of Rubrobacteraceae bacterium. Lineage (GTDB taxonomy): Bacteria > Actinomycetota > Rubrobacteria > Rubrobacterales > Rubrobacteraceae > SIRX01. Next base: position 3,025 of record JBARZO010000230.1, on the reverse strand, counting down.
ACTTCAAAGTCAATACTTACATGAAGGAGTTCAGTGCTATTCTCCTTAGTAGAAAAAATCTCCATAACGTCGCATATTTCGTTGGCCGCAATAAATCCAATGCCTATTTTGCCTATTTTAGGTCGACCGCTTTCTGTCTCATCCGAATCTACACGCTTGTACGATTCGCTGATCCGCTTGAAGTGGAGCTCGAAGTCCTCCCTATCCATCCCGTGACCATCATCTTCAATGATAATGCGATCTGCATCGGGCTTGACGAACACGTCAACGCACGTTGCGTCTGCATCGTAGGAATTGTTGACCAATTCCTTCAGGCATGCGGCAGGCGACTCATAAAGGCCAGAGCTCAAATAGTCGACTATTCGCGAGGCAACTACAATTTCCCCCGCAAAAGTGTTGTTGTTGTCTGTCACTCGGTCACCCTTCCAAAGACCTCCTCACGTCTACAACCACACTGTCAGGCCTATGTGTCAATAATAACCGTTTACAAAGTCAGGAGTACAGATCCGGCGGCTTGTACCATTAGGCTACCACGTCCAGAATATTTCTCGTGTCATTCCTTTTTCTCCTAAGGTGCCCAATAGCTAGTGAATCTTGCCTCAGAGTGAGTGATCGAGATGCCGGATGGCAAAGCGCAGGCTCGAATAGATATCTTCGGCTTCAAGATCCGGCATCTCTTCGAGTATCTGCTCCGTAGAAAAGCCGTTCGCCAAGAGGTCGAGGACTCCATCACCCGGATACGCATTCCACGAATGCAGGGCCGTCCTCCACACTGCTCCGGGTCAACCGTGATGCGATCAGCTAATTCCGCCACGACATCCGCTTTCCGTTTTGAACTCTACCGCTTCGGCAAGAACTTCTCGAAGACTTGCCCGTAGCTCGACTTTAGTACGTTCCTGGCAGTTGACGCCGGGGATCTCTTCGATCCAGCCGATCCACCAGTTACCCTCCTGCTTCAACACTGGTGTGTATTCAGCGTTCATAATCAGAGTGTTCGACATTCTCATCCCTCCAGGTAAACGCATCTACCCACAGCTCGCGGTCTCCACGAACGCTCCTTCCGCTTATCGTAGTGGAAGATAACGGACCTGGCCTTCCCACTCGCCTTCCAGGCTGTACTCTGCCAGAAGTAGGATGTCGTCGATGGCCGGCCCGATCGGCACGCCGCGACCAACCTCGAAGACACCCGGCATCAACTTTTCTTCCCGGACGCGTTCGTAGGCGTAGTGCGTTATGGTGGCTACATCGTGCGTAAGCAAAACCCTTCCAGTACGTGCCGCCCACTCAAGTACTTCGGGATCTTCTGCTCCGGATAGTCCCGCATCTTGAACGCGGACTATGTCGATAGCCGGGTTGCGCCGCACGATACCGCGCAAGATGTCGTTATTGAAGTTTTCGTCGGCCGCCAGGCGCTGCATTTGCCGCGCTGTTATTGGGCGCGTCGCGCAAGCAAGCGCTCGCGTAACCCGGTCGGGTCGAAGCGGGCTTCGTTCTCTCTACGCACCTGCGCACCCTGTGAAAGCCGACCGTCGATGTAGGTGTCTACGTCGGCCCTATGTCGAAGGTAATACCCGATGACCGCGTAGACGTCCGCTAAACGTAGCGTAGGGTACTGCTGCGAGATCTCCTCCGCAGTCGCACCTTCGCGGAAGGCGGCGACAACCGTGTCGAGTGTGACCCGCGTTTCGCCAACGCGCACTACACCGTCTCGGCTAGTCGCTAGCGGAACTCGCTCTGGTTCGACGGCTAAAGACACTATACAAACCTTTCGAAGCTCTTAAGTCCTTTAAGCTTAAACTATCTTTCCGAATTGTCCCACTTACATCTTCATCATCTTCCTGGCATCGAGCAGGCCTTTAGAGACGTGTCACTGTAAGTTCTCAAGGTCTGCCAAATCTTGGTAACGTCCCGAAGCTCGCTTGTTATTTTTGAGGTGCTCCAGATCGATGAAGTGGATAGTCAGTCCGTCAATAAAGACTACGCTCGTTTAACGAACGAAGAAGTCTCTGAAGTCCGGGCTGAGTATCATAGTGCCACTGTTGATACTCTCACCAACCCCGTTTGTCTACTCACTGCTTGCGGACGTGCGCTGCTCCAACCACCGTTTGAGCGAACGCTGACTTTCGCCGGACGCGCGTCCCGCAAGCAAGTTTTCTACGCTGACATCCTCATCCAACTCGGGCCAGTGGATTCCGGCGCCGATCAGGCGCCAGAGCGTGCGTTCTTCTGGCGTACCGTGTAGGAACCGCGGATACCAAGCGAGCGGCGCGGAGATCGAGCGCCCGTCGGACAACTCTACTGCAAGTGCGTCGCCGGTAACGCTTGCGTCCTCTGCGCAGGCAAAGGACGTTTCAGTTGTCGAATAACTCATTCTGGCCCGGTGCCGTTCACCACGTGGCTTTTGCGTTGAGGCGGACGAACTCTACGTGTTGCTCGTACTGGTCGAGGACGTCGTCTATTAGCTGGCTGTAGGTGTAGCCCATTACGTCGTAGCCCTGGCCGCCTTCGAGCAGGTGTACGTCGAGCCGGTAGTAGAAGTCGCCTTCGCGCATGGAGCTGTCCCCATACACGGGCATGCGGGCCTCTCGCGGCTCGATCCGGTATATGAACGGCGATTCGTCGTCCAGGTCCGCCACGAGCTCGGCGTAGTAGTGATCCGTCTCGTTCGTGCCGTCGCGCACTTCGACCTCTACGCCGTGCTCGCGCATCTCTTCGCCCACTTCATTGAGGGCGGGCAGTGCGGTTTCGGAGAGGAACTCGGTGGTTTTCTCGTAGCTCGGGAAGCTCATGCTGCGGCCCAGGCGTTGGCGCCAGGTCAGCTCGATGGCCCGGTCGCCGTTGGGACTGGTGCTGCGCCCGGAGAGCCGTGCGGGCATGCTGTAGCGCCGGCTGTCCTCGCGGTGTGCTTCCACGCGCAGGGCTTTGTAGAGGCCGAACATGATCAGGACCATCACGAACCCGAACGGCAGACCCATGACTATGGTGGCGCTCTGGAGCGCTCCTATACCTCCGACCAGGAGCATCG
>JBARZO010000229.1:0-8701 GCA_049650165.1 Rubrobacteraceae bacterium | reverse complement strand
CCGGCCGTCAGCAGCGCCGACAACCCGCCGCACAAAACGGCTTGCTCCCCGAACAGGTCCGTCTCCGTCTCCTCTGCGAACGTCGTCTCGATGATGCCGGCCCGGCCGGACCCGATCCCCCGGGCATACGAGAGGATGATGTCCCGCGCCTGACCCGAAGCGTCGTTCTGAACCGCGAAGAGCGACGGCATCCCGGTGCCTTCGACGTACAACCGGCGCAGCACGTGGCCCGGTCCCTTAGGTGCGACGAGGCCAAGATCTACTTCGGGCGGCACTATGATCTGGTTGAAGTGGATGTTGAAGCCGTGCGCGAAGAGCACCAGCATACCCTCGGAGAGGTTCGGCTCGACTTCTTCTTTGAACACCGCCGCCTGCTTCTCGTCCGGCAGGAGCATCATGATGACGTCGGCCCACTGCACGGCGTCGGCGATGGTCATGACCTGCAAGCCCTCTTCTTCGGCTTTCGGCCAGCTCTGGCTACCTTTGTAGAGGCCGACCGCCACGTCGCAACCGGACTCTTTCAGGTTTAGCGCGTGGGCGTGCCCCTGGCTACCGTAGCCCAGAATCGCGACTTTCTTGCTCGTGATCTCGTTTCCAATGTCAGCTTCGCGGTATACCCGGGCCATCTAAACCCCTCCGTTCCCCGGCCGGACCAGCGGCCCCAACCGGACTATGTCTTCTACGTCGTCTCCCAGCTCTTTGAGCCAGCTTTCCAGTTCTTCCGGCTTACCGGATGCCACGACCGTGCCGTTGCTCTCGTGCGCCTCGACTCCATTCTGTTCCGCCGACTCTCTCCAATCGCCGCTAGTCTTGAGCAGCGCGACTTCCAGGCCGTCGTCCGCCGGGGTTACTTCTTGCACGTCTTCGAGGGCGGAGAGGAGCATGGTGTAGCGGCGGGCCATCTCGGGGGCGCAGTCGAGCAGGATAGTCGCCCGCATTCCTTTGTCGTCGCGGCCGAGAGTGAAGCCCGCTATCGGCATCCGCTTGTTCTGCAGGGTCATCAGGAAGCGGTTCAGGGCGAACATGCCGCCGGTGAATCGGACTTCCAGTGTGTTGAAGGGGGCGGTGTTCACGGCTGGATCTTTGGAGTCGGGCGCTTTATCAGGCGCCATCTTCCTCGATCATCTCGTTGACGCTCATGCCCGATGGAATCATTGGGAACACGTTAGCCTCCGGGTTTATGCGGAAGTCCAGAATCGTGCAACCGGCCTGATCCTGCGCCCACTGCACGGCCTCTCCTATGTCGTCTCCCGGATTGATCGTCCGCCCGGAAAGTCCATAAGATGCCGTGAGCTTTTCGTAGTCCGGCCCCGTCATCGGGGTCTGCGAGTAGCGCCGGTTGTGGAAGAACTGCTGCCACTGGCGCACCATGCCGAGATAGCCATTGTTCAGGATGGCGACTTTTATGTTGAGCCCGAACTGGCTGATGGTGGCGAGCTCTTGAATGTTCATCTGGAATCCGCCGTCTCCCGCGACGACCCACACGCTGTCGTCTGGGTAGGCGAACGCGACGCCCATAGCCGCCGGCAGGGCGAAGCCCATCGTGCCGAGCCCGCCGCTGGTTATGTGGCTGTTGGGTTTGTTGAACTTGAAGAACTGGGCGGCCCACATCTGATGCTGCCCAACGTCGGTAACGAGCCGCACGTCGCCGCCCGTAACCTCCCCGATGGCGTCCATCACCCGGATCGGGCCGTATTCATCGCGAGCGTTGTCTTCGCGCTGTTTCTCCGGCTTCTGGCTCTCTTCCAACTCCGCCCGCCATTCGCCTCGACCGTTCTTGTCTTTGGCGGACGAGCGATCCACATGGCCGAGAACGGACCGCAGAGCGCTCTTCGCATCCGCCGCTATACCAACCGTCGGCTCTATGACCTTGCCGAGTTCCGAGGGGTCCACGTCTATGTGGACGACCTTCGCGTTCGGGGCGAACTTGCCGGGGTTGCCGGTGATCCTATCGTCGAACCGCATCCCGACGGCGAACAGGAGGTCCGAGCGGTCTATCGCCTTGTTGACGCTGGCCTGACCGTGCATCCCCGGCCACCCCAGGTACAGCGGATGGTCGTCCGGGAAAGCGCTGATCCCGAGCAAGGTAGTGACGACCGGCGTGCCGGTCCGCTCGGCCAGCAGCCGCAACTCCCGCTCCGCGCCGGAGAGCGTAATGCCGTGCCCGGCCAGGATGAGCGGCCGCTTCGCACTCCGCAAGAGCATCGCCGCCCGCTCCAGTGCGGGAGACTCGGTCAGCAGCGCCGGGGCCTCCCGCAGTCGCCGGTAGCCGTTGTCGTTACACGCGGCGAACTGCACGTCTTTCGGCACGTCCACGAGGACCGGACCGGGACGACCGCTGCGCGCGATCTCGAACGCCCGCCGGATCGTCGGGTACAGCTCGTCCGGGTCTTCGACCAGGAACGAGTGCTTGGTAAACGGCAGCGTCATGCCCATGACGTTCGTCTCCTGAAAGGAGTCCTTGCCCAGAGCCGGACGTCCCACCTGGCCGGTGATCGCCACGAGCGGCACCGAGTCCATTTGGGCCGTCGCCAGACCGGTTACCAGGTTCGTCGCCCCCGGCCCGCTCGTCGCGATTACGACCCCGACCTCGCCGGTCGCCCGGGCGTACCCGTCGGCGGCGTGGGCGGCCGCTTGTTCGTGGCGGGTCAGGACGTGTTTTAGCGGGTAGTCCGGTAGCGCATCGTAGAACGGCATGATCGCCCCGCCCGGATACCCGAACATGTACTCGACGCCCTCGTCCAAGAGCGCCTCGCACATGGCCTCGCTGCCAGTCCTCGGCTTGTACTCGATGTTAAATGCTGTATTTTCCACGTTTCGCCCCATTCTAGAAAAAGTAATTGTCTCAGCCTTGCCTTAGAACGGGGATGTCCCGCTTTCGGCTCTAGGCGGACCGGATAATGCCGTCCCGGCCCGCCCGGCTAATTAGTCGCCGGCTGGCTACGGGTACGGCTAGCGTGGGTACTCGTGGGTGAATGGGGGGAGTGAGCAGACGCGCAGCCTCGCGCTTGAGGCCGGAGATCTCTAACTGTGATCCTTCGGAAACCCTTAACAAGAGTCCCTCGCTCGCTCGACTGCAACTGACGCGTAGACTAAGCACTAAGGACATGTTTGTCAAGCGCTGATAGATCTAGTTTTGCTCCTGGGTGAGAAAGTCTGGTAGAAAAGTCTTATAGAAATCCGTGCTACACTGATCCTGTGTAGAAAGGAGAACGCATGGCGAACCTCACGATAACGGTGGACGAGCAGGTTTTGAAGAAAGCGCGGATGCGGGCTTTAGAGGAAGATACCTCGGTCAATGCTTTGTTGAGAGACTATCTTGAAGATTATGCGGGGCTTCGACAGGAGCGGCTGGAAGCCGGGCGAAGAATTCTGGAGATGTCCAGGAACTCCAGGATGGGTAGTGGTGGGAAAGGGTTACCCAAACGGGAAGAGTTGTACGACCGTGAGATCTGTCGTAACCGCTCGCAAAAGACACAGTAAAAGAGACAATGCCGCCGTTCTTCGATACCAACATCTTGCTATACGCTTTCGACGAAGACGAGCCCGAGAAGCAAAGCGTATCCCGTGAACTCATAGACGAACATCTCACTAGAGGCGACGGAATACTCTCTGTTCAGGTTCTCCGGGAGTTCTACTCGGTGTCTCGTCGAGAGTCTCGGCCACTATCCGTAGAAGATGCCGTTGAGGCAGTCAATTACTTCGCCACGTTCGCGTTAGGACCGGAAGATGCGGAAACGGTGCTCGGGGCGATACGCCGCAGCCGGGAATACATGCTGTCCTTCTGGGATGCCCTGATCGTAGAGTCTGCGCTAAGGTGTGGAGCCGATCGGCTGCTAACCGAAGACCTCCAGCATGGCCAGACCATCGAGGGCCTGCGCATAGAGAACCCTTTTCTCTAAGGCTAGAGCGCGGGCACAGGGCTTGACGCAGGGACCTCCCCAGGCGGCTCGACACGGGCGCCGGCCAGGTCTACGTCCAGTACCCAGGCTTTAGTTTCTACTTGTTGTTTCTCGAACGCGGCTTGCATAGCGGTGGAGATTTCGCGGGCACGCTCTTCCGGGGCGAAGGCTATGACGGTCGGGCCGGAGCCGGAGAGCGAAGCTCCGTAGGCGCCGTTTTCGTGGGCGGCTTCTATTACGTCTTCGAGGCCGGGGATCAGGTGCGAGCGATACGGTTGATGCAGCTTGTCCTGCATGGCGACGCGGAGCAGATGGTATTCGCCGGTGGCCAACGCGCCGAGCAGCAGTCCCGAGCGTCCGACGTTGAAGACGGCGTCGCGGTGGGGGACTGTCTCGGGTAGCGCCCGGCGGGCGGCGGTGGTCGAGACTTCGAAGTCCGGGACGGCGACGACGGCTTTGAGGTTTTTTGGTTCGAGGCGGACGGCGTTTACTCCGTCGGGGGTGAGGGTGCCGATGACGAGGCCGCCGAGCAGGGCGGGGGCGGCGTTGTCCGGGTGGCCGTCGAGCTCGCAGACGAGGTTGAGTAGGTCGGGGGCGGCCATCGGGCGTCCGAGGAGGTCGTTGGCCGCGACGGCCCCGCCGACGAGGGCTGCCGCGGAACCGCCGAGGCCGCGGGCGGGTGGGATGTCGTTATCCTGGATCAGGTGGAAATGGACGTCGGGTTCGCCGACCTCGTCGGCGACGAAGAGGGCGGCCCGGTATGCGGGGTGTTCGGGGCCGGTGGGGATCAGGTCCGCACCCGTGCCATGAACCTCGACGAGCGGCGCCGGCGCCCGGTCGAGGCTGATCCGCATGCTCAGGGATAGAGCAAGTCCAACCGCGTCGTAGCCCGGCCCCAGGTTGGCGGAGGTGGCCGGGACGCGGACGGAGATCACGCCACAGACTCCATCCGACCGGAGATCGCCTCGAACGTCGCCGGAACGGGCTCCGGCAACTGGACACGACTCAAAACGACGTCCGGATCTTTTAGCCCGTGCCCGGTAAGCACGCTGACGACGGTGCCACCGGGACTCCGGCCTTCACGGGCGAGCTTGAGAAGTCCCGCTATTCCCGCTGCCGAGGCCGGTTCGCAGAACACGCCTTCCTCGCTGGCGAGTAATGACTGGGCGTCCAGTATCTCTTCGTCGGTTACGCTCTCTATGAGGCCGCCGGACTCGTTCATCGCGTTTAGAGCCCCGTCCCTACTGGCGGGTGCGCCGATCCGGATGGCGCTGGCGACGGTCTCCGGGTTCTCGAAGTCGTGGCCGGCTACGAGGGGTGCCGCACCTTCAGCCTGGAAACCGAGCATCTTCGGCGCTTCGGCGGCCAATCCCGCGTCGCGCCACTCCGTAAAGCCTTTCCAGTAGGCGGTGATGTTACCAGCGTTGCCGACGGGGAGCGCGAGGGCGTCGGGAGGGGTGGCGAGGACTTCGCAGATCTCGAACGCCGAGGTTTTCTGGCCCTGAATGCGGTCCGGATTCACAGAGTTTACGAGGGCCACGTTGTCCATCTCCGCGACGGCCCGCTGGGATAGCTTCAAAGCGGCGTCGAAGTTGCCTTCGATCTGGACGATCTCCGCCCCGTGGGCCAGCACCTGGACAGCTTTGCCTAGAGCTATCTTCCCGGCGGGAACCATAACGAAGCATTTCATACCGGCGCGGGCCGCGTACGCCGAGGCGGCGGCGGCGGTGTTGCCGGTCGAGGCGCAGATGCAGGCGACGTTGCCGTCGGCGACGGCCCGGCTCATGGCGACTGTCATGCCACGGTCCTTGAAGGAGGCTGTAGGGTTCATGCCTTCGAACTTCAGGTAGAGATCAGCGCCGATCCTTTCGGAGAGCCGCGGCGCCGGTATCAGAGGCGTGTCGCCCTCTCCAAGGGTGGAGATGGCGTGGTCCGGGATCTCCGGTAGCCACTTGCGGTATTTCCTTATTACGCCCTGGCGGGACACATGAGTTTGTACGCCCAACACGAACCGTGCCTTTCCTGGAGAAGACGGTAGCCTAACGAACGAACCCGGAGGTTCGAGGCCCGGTAGTTCGCGTGGCGTTACAGACAATATACAGAGTACTCACAACGCAAGAAAACTACCACGCTCGCGGCCTCTGTTTCAAGAGCGAGCCGGTTCGAACGGAATCTCTAGGTGGCTTGCTTGGTAATGTAAACTTCAATAACCTCCCGGCTTGAAACAAGATAGAGAAGCGCCATCTTGGTTTGAGCATGAGCAAGGCATGTTTAGGCAAATTTGAGGTTTGTAGAGATTTTGACCAAACGAACAACGATATGGTGCAAATCCGGAGTGTACCGGTAGTGCGTTATCCTTTACTGGTAAAAGCAGCTTTCTTGATGGTTCCTCTGGGGCTCATCTCGACCGTAGTTCTGGGGTGTTCAGTGTCCTCTGAAGAGCCTTCACGGCCAACCCGGGAGTATTCAACGATCATAGAAGGTTCTCCGTCAGCTCCCCCTACGACTTCAGGACGAACCTCCGAACGGACTTCGGAGCAATGTATAAATAGAAGATTCTCCTCCGGGACGACCACGACTGACCGGCCTCTGGCGCTCGGGGCTTTCGTGAAGGGCGTAGAGGCGGAGCCTGGTCGGATCATCGACCAGTTCACTGAGACGGTCGGCCAAGAGCCGGCCGCGGTGATGCTCTATCAGAACTGGGAAACCAACAGCGCCTTCGACCCGGACATGCTAGATCTGGTAGCCGAGCGTGATGCTACTCCAATAGTAACTTGGGCTCCACGGAAGCCAGACAGTGGAAGAAACCAGCGCACGTATTCTCTCCAGAAGATAATTCGTGGCCGATACGATTCTTACATTCGCACCTGGGCTCAGGAGGCCTCCGTCTGGGATAAACCCTTATACCTGCGTTTCGCCCACGAGATGAACGCCGCTTTCTACCCCTGGGGCGTCGGGGTGAACGGTAACACCGCGGCGGATTACGTCGCCGCCTGGAGACACATCCACGATATATTCGAGCAAGAGGGAGCAAAGAATGTGCGATGGGTGTGGTCGCCGCTCGCCGATAGCCCTACCAGCGAGGACAGCCTCGAGCAAATGTACCCTGGAGATGACTACGTCGATTGGCTGGCGCTCGACGGGTACAACTGGGGTACGGAGGGGCCGGTTCTTTCGGAGTGGCGTACCGTGGCGGAGATATTCGGTCCTTCGTACGACAAGTTGGTCAGCATCTCAGGAAAGCCCGTGATGATCGCCGAGGTCGCAACGGCAGAAGCTGGGGGCAGCAAAGCAGATTGGATAGAGGAAGGACTACTTGAGGACGTTCCGTCCAGATTGCCGCAGGTGAGGGCGATTTTGTGGTTTAGCTCCGACAAGGCTATGGATTGGCGGATTGATTCTTCTCCCGAATCTTTAGAGGCCTACAGTAGAGTAGCCGACTCTTGTCTCTACCGGGGCCGACTGCCCTAGACTCCGACAGCGGACCGGTACACTATCCGCCTCGGAGTGCCTCTAGTTGATTTTGCGCTTCTTCGAGGTCGGGGTCGAGTTGCAGGGCGCGTTCGTAGTGTTGGATGGCGGCCTCTTTCCTGCCGGCGGTCTGGTTTGCGCTTCCCGCGTCCGCGTGGAGTTGGGCCGAGAGAGGGTTCTTCCGGATCGCGCGCTCGAATTGCCGGTTGGCAGCCGCGTCGTCGCCGCTCAGGCTCAGGTAAGTGCCGAGTTGGATCCGGTACTCCGGCACTTCCGGGAACATCTTGACGATTTCTCGCTGTACGTTGGCCGCTGCGGCGGGGTCCTGGGACATAAGCAGGGCACTGAGGTTCGTGCGGAGTTCTACGCTATTCGGGAACCGGTCGACGCCGGTCTCGAGCGCCAGCCGCGCCAGGTCCGCCTCCCCCGCCGAGTTGTAGGCGGTGGAGAGGAGCGGATAGAGACTGGGCTGTTCCCGATCTATCTCGAGCGCCTGCTCGTAGTTGGCGGCGGCGTCCGCGTATAGTCCCTGCTTCGTGTTCAAGAGCCCAAAGCCCATGTACGCCAGAAACTGCTCGTTCGGGTCTCCGCCCAGGGCAGTGCTGTAGTACCCGGCGGCGGCATCGAGCTCGTCGTTCGTCATCAAGGTGTTTGCCGTGACTGCCGGTGTCTCTACCAGGGCGCTACGGTCCACGCCGTAGAGCCTGTACCGGTCTCCGGGGTTATCCAGCGCCATGAAACCCGGCAAATGCTGCATCTGGGCGTTGAGCGGTGAGCCCGAAGATAAGAGGACGTAATCTATCTCGTCGCGGCGGAGGAACCTTTCGTCTTCTCCATCTATTGCGAACGTGGAGTAGAAGCGGAACATATTTTCCTCGACCCGGTTGTTTTTGGAGAGGCCTCGCAGCGTGACCACGTTCGCGGTCGAACTTTGGGCCGGAATGCAACTGTTCTCCTCGTACGGTGCCAGGACCGTGGACGGCTCGGTTATCTCCTTCTGCATCCAGGAGAAAACGGGGTCGGAGCAGGAGGTTTGATCCTGCGGGACCTCTCCCGACCCGTTTGCTGAACGGACCGAAGCTATGGCGGTGGGAGAAGTCGCCGCGATCAAAGCTACCATCAGTAGCACCGGCAGCAATGGCGTCGCGTAACGGAATACATTCGTCCCGGTACGCTCCAACCGGTCTCCTAGGTAATCGAGTATCTCCCAGATCACCCAGGCAATGACTATAGGGGCGGCCAGGGAGAGAGGCCAGGAGAGTCTTACGAGCACCCACGGGCCGATGATGTTCGCCAGCGGCGTGGAGATAGGGGGGACGTAGATCAGG
>JBARZO010000228.1:0-3085 GCA_049650165.1 Rubrobacteraceae bacterium | reverse complement strand
GCGAGGTAGCACTATGGCTCGGAGCGGAGAGCCTAACAGTAGAGTACGCCGGACAAGTACTCTACCTCGTAGCGGGAGAGTACCTATCCGGCACCAGCAAGCTGCGAGAGGTGAAGCGCCCTACGTTGTTTGAGACCTCCCACTCCTCAAGGCATCCGAGGCTCTTCGACCTGGATCTACTCGGTGAGAATGGATGGGTCAAAGCGCTCAGGCTGGAGAATTATGCTTCGAGGAGACTTAGGTCTGAACCCCTACAGCAAACTTTGTTTGCATACCACGAAGCTTGGGCATGACCTCCTAGTCGGAGGGGCTTCTCCAATTTCTCGCAAAAGTGTGTGTAGCACCGCAAGAATATATCCACGCAACCAACACCACTCGATGTGAGGCACCTTGACAACTACAACGAAGTCCGCTAAAGTTTGTTTGTTACATTTGGCTCAAAAGCTCAGGCGACCTGTGCAGCCAATGTGGGGAAGGAATGCAGTATGAGGGCACTGATGGTCACAGCGGCCTGGCTATTGGCGTTTGCCATTGTGGCTGGCCTCGGCTTGTTCGTTCAAGAAACGGAGGCGCAGAAAGAAACGTCTGCGGATCTACCGCGAGAGTGGTGGTCCCAAGGTGGACGGGCAACTCCGTTTCTCCGAGCGTTCTGCAGGGCGGATCGCAGGTTCCTACACGGATAAAGGCTCTGAAGTATCTTTTAGTGGCTGGAAGGTTGGTGATCGAGATAATCCCAGCCAGAATAGGTCTTCCCAAGAAAAGTCCTCTACCCAAGAGGTCACGGCCCGTGTGGAAACTGGCGGGCTACAGTTTACCTGGAGTTACGATCCCGAAACTCAAGTCCACGATTTCAATGGCCCCCAAAGGGCGCTTACGGCACACGACGTCAGGAAATTGAAAGAGGCGGGGAAGGCTCTGTGGCGCTACCAGTTGAACCTCGAAGGCAGCAAGTACGATCTTCCTCCTAAGCAGAAAATGCTTGCAATAACCTTTGGCTACCTTTCCGAAGCACCTCCCGGCTACAAGTTCGACGATACGACCGAGCGTCTCGTAATCTCGAAGCGTGGAAGCCGTACGGTTCCCGAAGTAGCGGACTTTCAGACAGTGAGCTTCCAAACAGCGGTTTCTCAAGACGCAGATTTCCAAACGGCGGATCTTAAAGACTGCCAACAAACAGCTTTAGAGACAAGGAACGTAGCGGCCTTCGCGGCCTGCGCCAGAAAAGACAACGACAATACAAGGCTCACCTGCCAAACGAAGTACAGAAACCAGTCCCACGACGCCAAAAATGCTACTAGACCATACAAGAGACACTGCTTCCAAACGCGCAGTGTTTACTCTGGTCCCTGTAGCGGAGGCTGCAAAGGTCAATGTGGCAGAGGTTGCAACGGCGCGGGCACCTTTGGCGGGTACTTCCAAGACTGTCTCGACCACGACCAGTGTGCCATACACCATGATGTCCCGAAGGGCGCGCGGGGAGGCAGCGTTGTCTGCGGCGATGAGTACCGTGAGGCGCGGGGTGACTTTGTAGCTGGGATGATGGGAGGATGCAGGAAATGCACGGCCAGATAGCTGGAGGAATGGGCAGTACGGGCCGCGCCCGTGAGTTGCTTTGGAAGGTCGGAGTCCCACTCGCGGCACTTCTCGGAAGTGCGACAGCCACCCTGTGCGTAATTCTCGTGGGCCTTACAACCTCCATGGTCATCGTATGGCCACTAGCACTTGGGATCGGTGCCGCCTTCGCTGGTCTTGCGGCAACCTGGATAAGCAACTTTACTTCGCTGGACGGCACTCGTGCCCGCTTGCCTTTCGTCCTACTCACGTCAGAGGCTGGCGCTGTTTTGGCTATCCTACTGGCCTTCGTCTTCACCGCCTCAACGTCCCTTACTTTTTTGGCTGCCCCAGTGGCTGTTCTTGTAGTGGCAGCGACGGCGTGCGTGGGAACTTGGTACTTCAGGGTTGAGGGGAGTCGTCTGGGTCAGGGGGGTCTCGCCGCTTTCGTGCTGTCAGTCGTAGCGGCAATAATACTATTTGCCGTGAGCCCTGGGGGTAGTTGGATTTTAGAGGGTGCTGGCATCTTGCCGTCCCACAGTTTGCTCGCTAGCTCGGCGGGTCTCTTTTTGTCGCTCTTCTCTAGCTTAGCGCTCGTGGTTTTAGGCGTATGGATCGCTACCCGAAGCTCGCGTAGACCTGGCTTAGAGTTGGGAAGAGACGCGGGAGTAACGCTCGCCGTGATCGGTGTCATAGCGCCAATTTTCCAGGGTACTCTCTATGTCGCTTGCCTGGCAGGAGCCTGCGGCGCTGTATGATTCGAGAATTCATGCACCATAGCTTTCGACTCGAATAGGCTAGTGTATAGGCGTAGAGTATGATGTCGCTCAACAATGATTATGCGAGCTGCAGACTACTCGTGTCTCGGGACCACATGCCTAAAGTAGGCTTTGCGGATGGTTTTAGGAAGCTCGCTTATTCGACCTTTCAAGGATAGAAATTTGCTCGATTGAAAAGCCGAGCCCGTGCGGACCATGACTCGATTCTTTAGCCAGTAGCACACTCTTGTTTTCTGCAAGGTTCATAGCCCCCATGTGTCCCAGATATTAATGCGAAGTTTGTCCGTAGCCCCGCGGAAGGCGCTACCGTATACTGCCCCCGACTACAGGAGGAGGACACCGTGCTTAGAGTTTTGATCGTTTACGCGAGCCTGTTCGGCAACAGTATGACCCGATTGTCAAGTACGCCACCCCCTTGAGGCTCGGCACAGCTGATGCCGAGCAGATCCTGCGTCATTTCACCTGCGGCGGCCCAAAACACCCCACCTACCAGGCAATAGAAGAGTTGGGCCGCGCCGTACATACCATCTGCGTCTGCGAGTATCTCTCCTCACCAGCGCTCCGCCGTAGGATCCACGACGGGCTGCAGATGGTAGAAAATTGGACCAGCGCCAACGTGGCTCGTTTCTACGGTAAGGCAGGTGACCTCACCGGCTCCGAGCGCGAGAACCAGGAGGTCTCCATGCTCGCCTTGCACCTGCTCCAGTCCACACTCGTCCACGTCAACACACTGCTCATGGATCACGTCCTCGACG
>JBARZO010000227.1:0-2527 GCA_049650165.1 Rubrobacteraceae bacterium | reverse complement strand
CAGGAATGCCGTAATCCCGAGAAATACAATGGAGATACTAAAAATCCACCCCAAAGTACTGAGACTCCAGTCATCCGGGGCCGACTCGTTTATCCCGATTACCCTCGACAGTGGCCCGTTGAATACGCTGAAGGCATATACCTGCCCTATCGAAAGATGAACCGCCAGAGCCGCCGGCGGTATCATCCAACGATTGTAGTCGCCTCCAACAGTTATTCGTTCTTTAGAAAAGAAGCTGCCGTTACTGATGTCTCCCCCTCTCGAATTATTCGTCCGCTTGGTGCAAGGCACGAATATACTGAATTCCCGATCTATTGTGTATCAAAACACAAAACGGGAAACTCTGTCAACAAAAACATTCGAATCTACGGATGCAACGTAGGGTAAAATGAGCCGAAGGAGAACCAACTAAGGAGTACCGAGAAAGGGGCGGTGGGTTTGACTACCACAACTGCCAATGGAATAGAGCAGACTAACGGAACCCGCGAAGCCGCAACAATCTGCGGCTTCTGCGGCGTCGGCTGCGGCCTGAGCATCACGGTCGAGGACGGCGTCATAAGCAAGGTCACGGGCGACAAGAGCAACCCGTCCAGCAAAGGCGAGGCTTGCATAAAGGGCCGCGAAGGCTGGCGGCACCTCTACAGCGACGGTCGTCTGACACATCCCCTCATCCGCAAAGACGGAGAGCTGGTTCCGGCCTCGTGGGACGAAGCCCTGGACCTGGTGGCGAGCAAGATGACGGAGATAAAGAACGAGCACGGCGGCGACGCTTTTGGCGTGTTTAGTTCGTCGCGTTCGTCAAACGAACTGAACTACCTGTCCGGCAAATTCATAAGGCAGGTGTTAGGGGTTAGCAACATCGACAGTTGCAACCGTGCTTGACACGCCGCCAGCGTCACCGGTCTGGTGGCAACGTTTGGGGCGGGCGCATCGACTACTTCTTACGAGGAGTTCGAGAACACTGACCTAATAATCTGCTGGGGTAGCAACACCATGGAGTGTCACCCCATCATCTACAACCACATGCGGCGCGGCATCAAGAACGGCGCCAAGATGGTGCTCATAGATCCACGGAAAATAGATCAGACGAAGAAAGCCGACAAGTGGCTGCCGGTCAACGTCGGCACCGACATCTGCCTGGCGAACGCGATGGCCCACGTCATCATCGAAGAGGACCTCCACGATAAGGACTTCGTCGAACGGGCAACGGCGAACTTCGAAGCGTACAAGGAGAAGGTCGCCGGATACACACCGGAGTACGCCGAAAGCATAACGAACGTCCCCGCTGATGACATCCGTGAGGTTGCCCGGATGTACGCCACCGCCGACAAGGCCATCCTCAACTGGACGCTCGGCATTACCGAGCACCACAACGGGGCCGAGGGTGTCTTCGCGCTCATTGGCCTCGGACTCCTTACCGGGCACGTCGGCAAGTACGGCAGCGGCCTCAACCCGTTGCGCGGGCAGAACAACGTGCAGGGCGGCGGCGACATGGGCGCCCTGCCAAACCGCATGGTCGGCGGTTGGCAGTGGGACGACCCCGAAGCGCACGAGCTTTTCGAGGAGGTTTGGGGTACGCCGTTGCCGGAGAAAGTCGGCAAGAACCAGACGGAGATGATGGAGGCCGTGGAGAACGGCGAGATCCGGTGTATGTACGTCATCGGGGAGAACCCGACCCAGTCCGACGCCAACGAGCACCATCACGATCACCTTTTCTCGAACCTGGACTTCCTGGTGGTACAGGACATCTTCATGACCAAGACCGCCCGAATGGCGGACGTGGTTCTGCCGGCGGCGGCAAGTTGGGCCGAAACCGAAGGCACGGTCATTAACAGTGAGCGTCGGATACAGCGAGTGCATCAGGTCGTGGACCCGCCCGGTGAAGCTCGCCCGGACGAGTGGATCCTCCAGGACATCGCCAACCGGATGGGTGCAGGATGGGAGTACGAGACCGCGGAGGACGTCTGGAACGAGGTGCGCCGCCTCGCACCCAACTTCTCCGGCATCAGCTACGAACGCATGGAGGAATCCGGCGGCATCCAGTGGCCGTGCCTCGACGGGAGCGAGGAGGAGATCTCCGACAACACGCCCAAAGAGCAACTCGCCGCTGGTGTCAAAGGAGCGGAAGAGAGCGGCCGCACGCCGGTCGTCGAGGACATCGTCGAGAACGAGGGTCCCGGCACGCTGTTCCTCCACGCCGAACTCTGGGAGGACGACGTAAAGAACAAGGCACCGTTCACTCCGGTCGACCACGAGGGTCCGGTCGAGGTGCCGGACGGGGAGTACCCTTTCCAGCTCACCACGGGTCGCCGACTCGCCTTCTACAACACGGGCACGATGACCCAGGACTACAAAAAGGTCAAAGACCCGGAGGAGTTACTGGAGATCTCCGAGGAAGATGCCCAGAAGCTGGGTATCGAAAACGACGACTTTGTCCAGGTAAGCTCCCGGCGTGGCACGGTTCCGGCGGTCAAGGCCCGTGTTACCGACCGGGTACGTCCGGGGCTGCTGTTCATGGGGTATAGCT
>JBARZO010000226.1:0-2361 GCA_049650165.1 Rubrobacteraceae bacterium | reverse complement strand
CCTGTTCGTCGCTATACCGGCCTGCGAGTACTTCTATCGCAAATTGGGCCGTGACGACCAGAAAGGAGCGTCATCCGAAGAGGAGGGGGAGGTGTCCTCGTGAGCGAAAACGTCAACGATAACCTGGATCAAGACCAGACATCCGGCGACAGCCGCGAGAGTGGTGACCCACAGAACATCAGCCTTACCGAGCACGCGCTACTGCTCGTTGTAGTTCTCTCCATCGCTCTGATTGGTAACTTCGTGGGACCCGACATCTCGATCTTAGCTGCCATACCGGGGATGTTGATACTTTATGTTATTACAATGATTGGGCTGGTCATTACCAAGTACGCGCCCTTCTACTTGCCGAGCATAGCCTGGATCTCGCTAATAGCTATCCTGGCTACTATGCCCTGGATACCGGGCTCCGAGTGGCTCGTGGCGCGTCTTGAGAACGTAGATTTCCTTGCTCTAGCCACCCCGGTTCTTGCTTACGCGGGTCTGGCGATCACCCGCAACGAGGTCAGCACCTTCCGTCAGTCGGGCTGGAAGATCGTTTTGGTGGCTTTGTTCGTCTTTATAGGTACCTACGTAGGCTCCGCGGCAATCGCCCATCTCGTCCTGACGATACAGGGACAAATTTGAGAGATGGGATAGGGCTTCGTGAATAGATTGGTCATGGGCGCGAAAAAGTACATCTGCGTGAATACGGTGAATACCAAGGGGGCAAAGATAGAAGGTGTGCCCCCTCAAACGTTCACGAGATGCGCGGACTGGCCCTACTCCCTACGTCCGGCAGACTTCTCCTCGACCTCGGATTGCTCGTGTCCTGAATCTCGTTCGAGTTTGTTGTACTGGTCGCCGAGCAGCGTCTTGAGCGCCTGGTTTTCGTCGTCTTTGGAGGCGATCGCGTAGATCACGACCCCGAGCACCACCCAGACCAGCAAAATAGCGTACTCATACGGCCACACGAGCGACATGTCAGTTCCCGGCGCGAGTGTTGCCAGGATGACCAGCAGAGCAGCCACACCGCCGATAGCCGGCAACCAGGAAAGACCCACCCTATAGGGTCTCTCGACGTTGGGATAACGCCGACGGATCTGGTACATGCTAAGCACTCCGATAAACCAGGCAAGGCCAATATACACACCGCCGGTATCCAGGAACCAAATGAGCGCGCCTTCTCCGAGTAATCCGAACACAATAGCCAGGACGAAGGTGAAGATGAGCGCGTTGACGGGCGTGCCGCGCTGCTCGCTGATCTGGGCGAAGATGCGGGGGAAGAGTCCGGCACGGGCTAGGGCTAGCATCATCCGGGAGGTGGCGACGAAGAGTGCGAGAAAGCTCGTCAGGAGGCCCAGTACCGAGATCGTGTAGGCGCCCCAGCCGAGTATAGGGAACCCGGCGATCCGGTAGGCATCTATGGTCCCCTGCTCAAGGGTGGCAGTCTTCTCCCACGGAATGATCCAGGCCGAGGCGAGAAGCACGACGCAGTAGAATGCACCCGCTATCGCGACGGTCGCGACCACCGCCGTGCCTATACGGCGCGGGCTCATATTCGCATCCTCAGCCAAGATCGCAACCAGACTAAAGCCGGTCAGAAACGTCATGGCGGGCAGGATAAAGCGTAGGGTCTGCGGAATAGGCTGCCCGTCAGGGGCATACGGCGGCCAGAAGTTGCCCGGGCTGCCGGCTGTAAACCCGACCACCGCGAGGGCCACCCCCGATAAGGATGATGATGCCGAAAAACACGAGCTGCGTACCACCCCCGAGACGCATCCCGTATGCGTTGATCGCGCACACCACGGCGGCGAGGACTATGCCTATGAGTAGTACCGGTAGGTAGACCGTCGCACCAGCGATGCTGTAGAGGGGGATGGTGGTGAGTGAGGGGAAGATGTCGGAGAGGAGCATACCGGCTGCCGTGACGTAGAAGGCAATAGAGCTGATGAATGCCCCTATAAGCAGCCATCCGGCAAGAAAGCCTACGGTACGGTTAAAGGCCAGGTACCCGAAGACGATCTCACCTCCGGCCCGGGGGAACGTGGAGGCCAGCTCCGCGTAGGAGAGGGCGATGAACGCCGCAAGGACCGCGCCGAGGGCGAGACCGAAGATCTCACCGCCTGCACCGTATTTTGCGAAGAAATCCCCATTTGTGTAGATCCAACTGGTACCGAGTACCCCAGCCGCGCCCAATGCCACGAGCGCCGGTAAGCCGGGGCTTTTCTGCAGATCATTCATAGTTTCCTCCCCTCACGCACGTGTACATCAGCACATTACGTTCAGACAAGGCTAGCCATCCTGCCACCGCAAGGTAATAGCTGTTCCTTACGTCCAAGCGTCGCCTCCCAGCTTGCTAGATAGATATCAGTGTAGCAG
>JBARZO010000225.1:0-3850 GCA_049650165.1 Rubrobacteraceae bacterium | reverse complement strand
GGTATTGACACGTCAGCAGCAGGAATTGGGATTGACAAGGGCAGATATAGCCGACTTCATAGACTATCTCTGCACGGTCGCGAATCTGCACGAAGTGTACTTTCTCTGGAGGCCACATTTAAGAGACCCGACGGACGAGATGATCCTAGAGCTTGCCGTAAAAGCAAGGTGCGAATACATCGTAACTTACAACCAGAGGGACTTTCGGAGCATCGAGAAATTCGGAATAGAGACCGTAACAGCCAGGGAATTCCTAGAAACTATAAAGGAGATACCATGAGCACGTTGAGCGTTCGTTTGCCCGAGTCTCTGCACAAGCGGGTAAAAGAGCTAGCAGAAAGTGAAGGCGTCTCGATGAACCAGTTTATCGCGCTAGCGGTAGCAGAAAAGATGTCCGCGTTGATGACGGTAGAATATCTGGAGGAGCGTGCCGGGAGAGGCAGCCGGGAGAAGTTCGACGCCGTGTTAGAGAAGGTAGCGGAAGCAGAACCGGAAGAGCACGACCGGCTGTAGATTTGGTGTCATTCACGAATGACATGTACTCTTGAGATGGACGGCGAGTTCTACGTTGTCGAGAACGTGCCAGCCAGGGTAGACGAGGAGACGGACAAGCAGTTCTTCGCACCTTTCGCGGTCGAGCGTTTGTAAGAAACTGTTTTGGAGCACACTGAGCCTAGCAAGGTTATTGAACACCAATTCATAAGTATGATGGGTAAGCTGTCTCGTGTGCATCAATGGTGAACACCACCATTAAAAGAGCTCCAAATAATTTTGGCTACCATGCAAAATTACACCTGCTAGACTTCTGCTGAAAGCTTATAAACAGAGGGGGGAATGATGTCCCAGTGGGTCGATAGGTTTGAGGAACATGCCGCACACGAACAACTTCAGAACTACGTAGGGCAGCTAAACAAACTTGAAGAGCAGAATGCCGAAGCACCGTCACCTGAAGTAACAGAAAATATCGAAAGACTCAAACAAATAGGTAATCAAGTTGAGTCCGTTTTTAGCACAATTGATCCATTTCTAACTCCAGTTGGACCTCTGGACAATATCAACCAGCAACTCGCACAAGCTATCGGTCAGTGTAGTCAGTTTCAAGATAATGGAAACATTGGACACCTTACAAATGCAAACAACAACGCAGATGCCGTGCTATTGCAGTTGAATAGCTTGCCATCTATTCGCACTACGGAAGACCTCGGGAGTTTGAACGAAGCAATAATATCCTTACGCCGGTCCGTGGGACAACACAATCGTTATGTAAGTGATGAGCGCGAGAGTATACAAAGCCAAATTGAGGAAGCTAAAAAAGAGTTAGAGAATCTTGAGGCCAATGTCGCAGCTAATGAAACCAGGTTAGACGAGGTTGTTAGCGAGTTTCAGCGTCAGTTTTCAGAAAGTGAAGAACGGCGGCGATCTGAATTCGCAGAAAGCGAAAAAGAACAAGAATCTAAGTTCAGAAACCTGCAAGAAAAATGGAGTAGTGAATTTAGGGAGTTCATAGAAAAGGAGTCGGCTCAGTCTGACAACCATCTGAAAGAAATTTCTGATCGCAAGGATGAAGCGCAAGAGCTTGTATACGTAATAGCCAATACTGGTATGGTTGGTGGGTATCAGAAAACTGCAGACGATGAGCGCACAGCAGCTAGAATATGGAAGGTGATCGCGGTGGTATCTCTTTTGGGTCTTGTAGCTATCGCAATTTTCGCCTTCTTACCAACCTTGGAAAGCAATTTCGGCTGGCAGGATTCTCTCTCACGTGTGTTTTTAGCAGCACCCGTTGGCATCCTTGCTGCCTATGCAGCAAGGCAGGCGAATAGACACGGGTTCATCGAGCGTTCCAGCAGAAGATTGGAATTGGCTCTGACTTCAGTAGATCCTTATCTTGCCAACCTACCAGAAACTCTGCAGCATGAAGTGAAAAAAGAACTTGCAATAAAGTTCTTCGGCGGAGCACCTGAACTCGGCCACAAGTCAGATGAGGTCAACGGTGATGCGACAGATCTTCTACGCATGACGCTTGAAATAACTCAGGATCTCGCTAAGAAAACACCTTCTGGTCCTCCATCCTAAACTCTCAGTCTTTAACTGCAGACCTCGCCTCAAGCTCCGGAATGATCTCCTCCCCGTAAGCCTCCAGCGTCTACTCCATCGCGTCGTGCAGAGACAATAAACCTCAACTGTCTTTAGAGTAAAATGGGAGAATGGACACCAGAATGGACCGCCACGCTTTTTCGGTAGTCTCGCTGAAAGATCAGCAGGAAGATGAGAAAACTTACTGGCGCAACAAGACACCTCACGAACGTTTGCAAGCTGTCGAGACGACGAGGCAGATGATCTATGGCTACGACCCCGCTTCCACCAGACTTCAGCGAGTTCTTGAGGTTGTTGAACGAGAATGAGGTACGTTACCTTCTAGTTGGCGGCTATGCCGTCGGGTATCACGGTTACGTGAGAGCTACAGCGGACATGGATGTCTGGGTTGCTCGTGACCACGAAAATGCGCCGCGCCTGGTAGACACTCTCCAAGAATTCGGTTTTGGCGTTGAGGGTCTCAGTCCGGAACTCTTCCTCGAAGAAGAGCGTGTAATCCGGATGGGCGTGCCGCCGGTGCGGATAGAGATACTAACCTCTATTTCGGGAGTCGACTTCGACGAGTGTTACGAAGAGCGGATCGTCGAGCAATGGGATGACGTGCAGGTAAACGTCATCAGCCTCCCAAAGCTAAAGAGCAACAAACGTGCTAGCGGCCGCCTGAAAGACCTGGTCGATTTGGATTACCTGGAGTAAAGCCGGGTCGTCCCTAAACTGCAGACCGTGCCTCTAACCCCGGTATGATCTCTGCCCCATAAGCCTCCAGCGTCTCCTCCATCGCGTCGTGCATGAGGTAGATATTGAACTGATCCACGCCGAGCTCCTTTAGCGTGCCGAGCTTGGCAACGTGGTCTTCGACGGTTCCGAGGACGCAGAAACGGTCCACGATCTCATCCGGCACGAAGTCCGTGCTCGGGTTGCCGGCCTTGCCGTGGTGGCTGTAGTCGTAGCCCTCGCGGGCCTTTATGTAGTCGGTCAGGGCGGTCGGTACTTCTCCGCTCTCGCCGTAGCGGGAGACGAGGTCGGCGACGTGGTTGCCGACCATGCCGCCGAACCACCGGCTCTGGTCGCGTTGATGATCCAGGTTTTCACCAACGTAGGCCGGGGCGGCGACGCAGATTTTTATGTCCTTCGGATCGCGGCCCGCTTCTTTGGCGGCATCGTGGACGTGTTTCATGGTCCACTCCAGGATCACAGGGTCCGCTAGCTGCAGGATGAAGCCGTCGGCTTTGCGACCGATGAGGTTGAGAGCCTTCGGACCGTAGCCGGCCATCCACACGTCGAGCTTGCTGTCCTCGATCCAGGGTATGCAAACGCTGTTGCCGTTCGGAGTCTCTATCTCCCGCCCTTCGGCCAACTCTTTTATGACGTGCATGGCCTCTTCGAGTTGGACGAGCTTGGTCGGCTTTTTGCCCATCACCCTCTGGGCCGAGTCTCCCCTCCCGATACCGCAGATGGTCCGGTTGCCGAACATCTCATTGAGGGTGGCGAATATTGAAGCCGTAACCGAAGGATCGCGAGTCGCAGGGTTCGTGACCATCGGGCCTACGATGATGCTCTCGGTGGCGGAGAGCATCTGAGAGTAGATCACGTAGGGCTCTTGCCACAGTATGTGCGAGTCGAAGGTCCAGGCATGGGTGAAGCCGAGAAGCTCGGCTTTTTGTGTTAACTCAATTACACGCCGGGCCGGTGGATCTGTTTGCAATGTTACTCCGAAGTCCATTTTCTAGTCCTTTCCAGAGCCGGATACCGC
>JBARZO010000224.1:0-2209 GCA_049650165.1 Rubrobacteraceae bacterium | reverse complement strand
AAACGGCCTTTATAGCCTGCTCCTGTCCGACAACGCGGCCGTGCAGCGAGTCTTCCATCTTCAGGAGGCGCTCAGACTCTTCCTCGGTCATCTTCCTGACCGGAATGCCGGTCCACATCGAGACGATCTCGGCGATCTCGTTCTCCCCGATAGAAGCACGGTCTTCGCCGTCCTCGCCTTCGCGCCAGCTCTCTTCCAGGTCCCGGCGCTGCAAGGCGAGTTGTTTCTCGTTGTCCCGCAGTCGGGCGGCCTTCTCGAACTCCTGTCCGTCGATGGCGGCTTCCTTCTCTGCCCGCACCTCGGAAAGCTCGTCGTCCACTTCCTTGAAATATGGCGGCGAAGTCATGGTCTTTATCCGCATCTTGGAGGCGGCCTCGTCCACGAGGTCTATCGCCTTGTCCGGCAGGAAACGGTCCGCGATGTAGCGGTGCCCGAGCTCGGAGGCGGCCTTCAGGGCCTCGTCGGTAATCGTCAACTTGTGGTGCGCCTCGTACTTCTCGCGCAGACCCTTCAGAATAAGCTCCGTCTCCTCGACGGATGGCTCGCCGACCTGAATGGTCTGGAAGCGGCGTTCGAGGGCTTTGTCCTTCTCGACGTACTTGCGGTACTCGTCGATGGTCGTCGCTCCGATGACCTGGATCTCACCGCGTGCCAGAGCCGGCTTCAGTATGGAAGCGGCGTCTATCGCGCCCTCGGCGGCCCCGGCCCCGACGAGGTTGTGGATCTCGTCGATGAACAGGATGATGTCGCCGTGGTCGGTGATCTCCTTCATGATCTTCTTGAGACGCTCTTCGAACTCGCCACGATACTTGGAACCCGCGACCAGCGCCCCGAGATCCAACGTATAGACCTCTTTGCCGGCGAGCAGATCGGGGACCCGCTCTTCGGCGATCTCCTCCGCCAATCCCTCGACGATGGCCGTTTTGCCGACGCCCGGCTCCCCGATAATTACCGGGTTGTTCTTGGTGCGCCGAACGAGGATCTGCATGATCCGCTCTATCTCTTCGCTCCGCCCGATAACCGGATCGAGGTTGTCGTCCTCGGCGTACGCCGTGAGGTTGCGCCCGTACTGGTCTAGCTGACGGGTCTTAGGCCGCTTGGCCTCCGCGCCACCACCGCCACTGCGGGCGGCGCCGCCTTCACTACTACCACCCCGACCACGGCCGGAGCGTCCGCCTCCGAGCATCCGGACGACTTCCCGGCGAACCTTGTCCGGGTCCACGTCCAGATTCGAGAGAACTCTCGCGGCTACGCCTTCCGACTCGCGGACGAGCCCGAGCAGGATGTGCTCGGTGCCGATGTAGTTGTGCCCGAGTTGCAACGCCTCTCGGAGGGCCAGTTCGAGCACTTTCTTGGAGCGCGGGGTGAACGGAGCTTGTCCGCCACTCCCTTCCTCGCCGTAACCGACGATGCTCTCGACTTGTTCTCGCACCTCATCCAGGGTGACGTTGAGCGAGGCCAGGGCGCGGGCTGCGACGCCCTCGTCTTCTCTCAGGAGCCCGAGCAGGAGGTGCTCGGTGCCGATATAGTTGTGGTTGAAGTGGCGGGCCTCTTCTTGGGCGAGAACGACCACCTTACGGGCCCGTTCGGTAAAACGTTCGAACATTTGCTAAAGCCTCCCCTGCTTCGAGGGTCTTTTACGACGGTGGGGGACAGTGGCTGTAGTTATTATACGACTCTCAAATAAAGATGGATTACTCATCCGGATCCTGCTTCCCAAAATAGTAGATTTTCTTCTGCCGGCGACTATCCATGACCGCCTAGAGTATACAAAGGTTTCGCCCGAATTGGTCCAATACCGGAGGCTTTACGCTATGGGCGCTACTCCCACGCTCAGTACGCCACCAATGTCACTCTGCAATACGAGGTTATTTTATCCCCGCTTACAAGGGACGGGGTGTTCTGCATCACACGTCGGCGAAACGCCGGCGGACCATATCGGTCGGTAGCCCGGCGATAAACGGCCCGGCTTTGGGGCCATGCTTCGCACCCAACAAGACCGCGTATAAAGCGGCGAAAGCCTTGCGGGGTTTGACCCCCATCTCAATGGCCGTGGAATACAAAAGGTCTTGGACCTCGTCGCCATCCATCGCGGGATCTAGCTTGTCGGCCATCTTGGAGAGATATGTGCGCTGT
Organism: Rubrobacteraceae bacterium; assembly: GCA_049650165.1. Classification (GTDB taxonomy): domain Bacteria; phylum Actinomycetota; class Rubrobacteria; order Rubrobacterales; family Rubrobacteraceae; genus SIRX01. Next base: position 73 of record JBARZO010000224.1, on the reverse strand, counting down.
CCTTCGTCGAGGTTGCCCGCGGCTTCCCGCGCCTCTTCCGGCTCAAGAATCCGCAGCCGGAGCGACTCCGGCG
>JBARZO010000223.1:0-11023 GCA_049650165.1 Rubrobacteraceae bacterium | reverse complement strand
GGCTCATGGGTGGTGGCAAGGTGGACGTCCCGTGGGCGCCGACGCTGGACCTCCGCTTCGCGGTCGAGTTGGACGGTCTCGCCGCGCTCTACACGCTGCTCGCGACCGGCATCGGTTTTCTCGTCGTGATCTACGCTTCGCGGTACATACCACGCCACCTGCATCATGAAGACCGGCCTCAAGAGTACGCCGTCAGGTTCCACTTCTTTATCCTGCTCTTCATGGGTTCGATGGTCGGGCTCGCGATGGCGCAAGACCTAATCCTGATCTTCCTTTTCTGGGACCTCACCGCGATCGCTTCTTATTACCTGATCGGCTACGACGCCCATCAGGAAGAATCCCGTACCTCGGCCCTCATGGCCCTGTTGGTCACGGGCGTCACCGCGGTCTTGCTGCTCATCGGAGCCCTGATGTTCTACGCCGCCTACGGGACTTTCTCCGTGCCGGAACTCGCCGAGGTGACGGAGCCTGGCATCCTGCTGATAGTAGCCGGCGGGCTCATAGCAATCGCTGGTCTCGCAAAGAGTGCCCAGGTTCCGTTTCAGTTCTGGCTGCCGCGGGCGATGGCCGCCCCAACTCCGGTGTCGGCTTACCTCCACTCGGCGGCGATGGTGGCGGCGGGGGTGCTGCTTATAGGCAGGGTCTATCCGCTGCTCCAGAAGAGCGAGTTTCTGCTCGGCGCCCTGACGGTTATCGGGGCGAGCTCAATCTTCGTCGGCGGACTCATAGCTCTTACGCGCGACGTTTTGAAGCAGCTTCTGGCCTACTCCACGATCTCCCAGTACGGATACGTGGTCTTTATGTTCGGGATGGGCGGCAAGTACGGGGCGATGGGCGCTTCTTTCTACGTGATAGCCCACGCACTTGCCAAGAGCGCCCTGTTCCTGACCGCCGGTGCGGTAACGGAGGCGACGGGCGAGAACCAACTATCACGCATCGGCGGCCTCGCGCGCCAGATGCCTTTACTGGCGGTCTCGGCGGGGGCAACTGCTGCGGGCCTCGCCGCGCTACCGCTGACCATCGGATTTTTCAAGGACGAGTTACTGTTCGGGGCGGCGTTGGAACAAGAGAGCTTTCTGTTCGTCGGGATGGCGCTCTTTGCAACGGTGCTGACGCTCACTTATACCTGGAAGTTCTGGAGCGGCATCTTTCTCGGTGACGAGGAAGGTGAGGTCGAGAGCATCCCGAAGGCGCTCGTGCTGCCGATCACGGTGCTCGGAGTTCTGGTGCTTTTCGGGGGCGTCGTCGTGAGTCCCTTCGAAGAGCTGGCACGAGCCGCGGGCGAGGTCTCCTACGCGGGAACTATAGACAGTGTAACGACCGCCTACCACCTGGACGCCCGACCGGAGAACCTGCTGGCGTTGGCGACGTTCCTGATCGGAGCTTTGGTCGTAATTTCGACGCCACTGTGGCAGGGGGCAGTCAATGCCTTTGCCAGACTTGGGGAGAAGATCGGGCCGGAGCGGGTGTATTTCGTCGGGCTCGACCGGCTCAACCGGTTCTCTACGTACGTGTACCGTCTGGAGGTTCAGGATACCCGGGGTAGGGTGGCTGCTATCCTCATACCCGCGGGGATACTCGTCGGGCTTGGCCTCATCTTTACGGGGACGGACGGCGTGTACGAGTTCGGCGGTGTCGCACGAGAAGACTTCCCCTTGCTGCTCGCCCTGATTGGAGCCTCGGTGGCCTCGGTGGCGACGTGTATCGTGCGCAAACACGTGACCCTTGTGCTGGTCATCTCAGCCGCCGGATTCTCTATAGCGGTCGCCTACGCCTTCTTCGGCGCGCCGGATGTGGCGCTGGTGGCCGTACTGGTGGAGACCATCATAACGCTCGTCATATTAGGGATTCTGAAGCTCATTCCATATGATGTACTGCGGCGGGGCGCGAGGATACCGGTGCAGTACGTAAAAGCGAAGGCCGCGGTTGCGGCGCTGGCCGGTGGGTTTATGTTCGCGATCAGCTGGGCGACGCTCTCGCAGACTACGACGGCGGAGAGCGCCGCCGAGGGGCTTCTGGAGCTTACGCCCGAAGCCCACGGTAAGGATGCGGTCACGGTAATTCTGGCTGATTTCCGGGGACTGGATACGATGGGGGAGATCTCGGTGGTCGCCTTGGTGTTGCTCGGAGTGGCGACCCTACTGTGGCGGGGGAGGTTGCCATGAAGGGTGTGCGCGAGGGCAGTCCCGGCGGCGTGCCGAAAGGCGCTACGAGCGTCATGACGAGGGTTGTCGCGCGGATGCTCCTGTTGCCGACGATGTTGACGGCGGCGGCCATCCTGGTGAAAGGCTACATCGAGCCGGGGGACGGGTTCTCAGCCGGGGTAATAGTGGCCCTGGGAATACTGATGCAATACCTGGCTTTCGGACGGGAGCAGACGGAGAAGCTGCTGCCGTTGCGCGGTATTGGCTACGGGGCGTTTGCGGGCCTGCTCGTCACGTTAGTGGTGGCGTTCCGGCCGCTGTTTTTCGGCCTGCCGCTAATGACCCACTGGCCGCCGCCTGACGGGCACGTAATCCACGTCGGCACACTGGAGATCATAACGGCGGTCGCCTTCGACCTCGGGATATTCCTACTGGTAGTCGGTTACGGGACTGGCACGATCAGCCTCATCGCCCGGCTGGTCGGGCGCATAGAACGCCGCAGCACTGAAGAAGAACATCTGGACCCCGACGAAGCATTCGGGGAGGGCGCCGGATGACCTTTATCATCTCGCTCGCCGTTTCTATAGTCTTCGGAGCCGGGGCGTTCCTAATCCTGCAGCGGAACCTGGTGCGGGTGGTCATCGGGATAGTGCTCATCTCCAACGCCGCCAACCTGTTTATCGTGGGGGCCGGTATCACGCGGGGCCGGGCTCCTATCTACCCGCTCCCCCAGAATGCAGAGGTCAGCGATCCCCTGGTACAGGCGATGGTGCTTACCGCCATCGTGATCGGCTCCAGCGTGGCCGCCCTTCTCCTGGCTCTTAGCTACCGGCTCTATACGTCACACAGCTCCATAGACCTCGAAGACATCTCCCAGGCCGAAGCCAAAGCCTCCGAAGCACTCGACCGGGGCGAAGACCCCGAGCTGATAGACCCCGATCGCGAGGAACCGGTTTGATCCTGATCTCACTCTCAATCGGCCTTACCTGGATCTTTGGCGCCATCCTGGCGATGCTGGACGGGCGGCGTAAGAGCGTTGCCCTCCTCGCCTTGATAGCTCTGGGGGCGAGCTTCATCTCAGTCGTCCTGTTAGCGATCCAGGTGTTCCGGGAAGGCACCGTTGTCTTCGTGGCGGGCAACTGGCCGATGGGTCTCGGGATAGCGTTGCGGGCCGACGCTTTGGGCGTGACTTTCGCCGCGGTGTCGTGCGGGGTAGTGTTCGTCTCGCTACTCTACGAGGTAATGTTAGGCGTCCGTTCGCGGACGTTCCCGGCCCTGATCCTCTTCCTGAACACCGGTCTTGTCGGGATATTCCTGACCGGGGACATGTTCAACTTCTACGTCTTCTTCGAGATCGCGATGACGGCGGCGTACGTGATCACCGGCTACCGAGAGCAGGATTACCAGGTGCGGGCGGCGTTCATCTTCGCCGTCGTAAACCTATTGGGATCGGTCATCTTCCTGATCGCGGTGGCCGCTTTGTATCATATTACCGGAACACTGGATATGCAGCTCGCCGCCACGCGGGCGCTGGAGACCGGCGCAAACCCAACGCTTATCATAGCTACGGCCATCTTCGTCGCCTTCGGGCTGAAGATCGGGCTATTCCCGTTCCACTTCTGGCTACCGGCTGTATATGTGGGGAGTCACGCGCCGGTCGCGGCTATATTGAGTGGAGCCTTGGCGAACATCGGTAGCTACGGCTTGCTCCGTTTTGGAGGGTACATACTCCCCGACCAGCTCGAGTTCGGGACGCCGGTACTGCTAACTTTGGGAACGGCGAGCATTATTTACGGGGCGCACCAGGCAGTTGCCCGGCGTTCACCGGTCGAGGTAATGGCGTACTCGGCCATTGGTCAGGCGGGATATATCTTGATCGCCATAGCTATCGGCGGGCCGCTAGGATACGCGGCGGCGGTCATTTATGCGGTCGTCAACTCGCTGAACAAGTTGCTGGTCTTTCTGGCGACGGGGTTGCGCGGCTGGATGGTTGGGGCGGCCTTCGCTATCGGTGCTTTCAGCATCGCGGGTGTACCGCCCGCCGCGGGCTTCGTGAGCAAGCTCTCCCTTTTCCGGGCCGCTATAGAAACGGGTAGTCTCACCGGGAGCGTGGCGATGGTGGCCCTTATCTTTCTGGGCGGCGCGCTGTCTTTTGTCTACTCGTTCCAAATCTATCAGAGCATCTACCTGAAACCGGGTAGGATGGAGCGTGGCAAGCCGAGCCCGGTGGGGGCAAGAATCCTGGTGGTCGCGTTGGCCGCGTTCCTGATCTCTCTCGGACTCTATCCGGAACCGCTGCTCTATGTGGGCTCGCAAGCTGCGGACGTACTGGTGGGGGGGCCGTAGGGTTGAGATACATCATCTTCACGCTTTTTCTCTTGACCCTGGCCTATCTGCTCGTCCTGGGGAGCTTCGCGCCGTGGGATATAGCGATGGGGGTCGCCATCTCCGGCGCTTTGATCTTCGGTACCCGGAAGTTCTCCTTCCGGGAGAAACCAACGTCGTCCAACTTATTCAGCCGCTTTCTGCACTTCTGGCCGTTCGTGGTTGCGGAAGTGTGGAACATTATCACGGGAACCTGGGACGTGGCGCTGGTTACACTTCACTTGAGACCATTGGTCAGCCCCGGCATAGTCGCCGTCCCGATCGGCGAGCGGACCCCGACCGGCGTGGCGGTTTCGGCCCAGTGTACGACGCTCTCGCCGGGGACGTTTCTGGTAGACGTGGACTGGGAGCGGGGCGTGATGCTCATACACGCCCTGGATGCCAGCGACCCGGACGAGGTTCGCCGGGATCACCAGGAGTTCTACGACAAGTGGCAGAAAAAGGTTTTTCCGTAATGCTCAGAGGAGGTTTCTAGTTGCACACGGTAGTTTTCTTCGTGGCGGCGGGTTGGATGACGGTGCTACTCGTGGTCAGTGTCATCGCCACCATTCAGCTTAGGGCCACTGCCGGGCGCATCCTGGCCCTGGATACTCTGACCCTCATATTGGTCGGGCTTCTGGTGCTCTTCGCCGACGCTTTTCAAACGGCGTACTACCTGGACGCCGCCCTGATCCTGGCGCTCCTGGCGTTCGTTAGTACGGTCGCCGCGGCCCGCTACCACGGTGAGAGGAATATCTTCTAGTGGCCGCTATACTTCCCTGGTTGGCAGACATCCTCGTGGTCTTCGGCACGTTCATCGTGACCATCGGGGTTTACGGAATAATCCGTATGCCCGATACTTTTACCCGGCTCCACGCCGCGAGCAAAGCAGTCTTTCTGGGCCTCATAACGCTACTCCTGGCTTCGACACTTACCGGCGAGCTCTCCATCATCCTGCGCGTCATCATGATCGCCTTTTTCCTCCTAATGACCACGCCGGTTTCGGCCCACGTTATCGGGAAAGCCTACTTCCACCGGGGCGGCAAGATGCGCGCACCGGACGCCGTGGACGAATCGGGACATCACCTGAACGAACCCGAAGCAACGGAAGACCCCCCCTAACCCGCGAGCTCCGCTATCTTCCCCGCCAACGTATCCCACCCCAGGTATTCGACGCTGTTGCGCCGTACGATCTCACCGCACTCTATTCGTTCTTTTTCCGTCCTACGGAAGTAATCCGTCAAGGCGTGGGCGAGGTTATTCTCGAAGTTATCCATGCCCACGCGAGTATCGAAAGGGAGTCCGCGGCCCACGATGCCGCCCGCCTCCTTGAGCCCCGAGTGGTCGGCTACGAACGGCGGGACCCCGCTCGCCGCGGCCTCCGCCGCCACGAGACCGAAGCTCTCGGGGAAGATGGAAGGAACGACCGCGACGTCCGCCACCGGCAAGAGCTTTGCTAGCTCCTTGTGCTCTAGCGGACCGATAAACTCTACGGCATCGGCCATTCCCGCTGCGTCCCGCATCAGATCTTCGGAGAGGGTGAAGTGCGACAGAGCTTCTCGCGGCGCCCCCTCGTAGAGTCTTCCGCCATAGGTCAGTAGCTCCAGAGTGTGCCGGTCGCCGCTGCTCATGGCGAGCGTCAGGGCTTCAAGGCCTTCTCGAAAGGTACCGAAGCCCACTACGAGAAGACGGGCTCCCGTTTGGCGGTGGACTGGGGCAAAGGCCGAGAGCAGGCTGTGGACGCCTTTGGAGTGGATGAGCTTGCCGACGTAGACAACCAGAGGCGTATCCGCATCCAGGAAAGCTTTCAGTCGGTCCCCGGTGTCCCGGTCGTGGGCGCGAGGTTCGTAAGAGGCGGATATTTCGTTGAGCCTGACGGCCAGATCTCCTTCGGTGAGCGGTGAGTGTTTCAGTGACTCGTCGAGCGTCGTCGCTTGTTCCGGACCACGCCCGGCTCCTCCGCGCAGATCTTGCAGGGAGTCCAGATCCAGAGCGTCCGGGCGAAAGAGGCTGGTGTCTACGCCGCCTGGAAGAGCCTGGATCTTGTGTTCCAATTCGGAGAAATCCTCTACGATGGTCCCCGCGCTATCTGCGGAGAGGGCCAGTATGTGTTCTGCGCCGCCCAACCCTTCGCGGGCTACTTCCTTATAGAAAGCGCTCCTGCGGGCGACATACTGGAGGGCGCTGCCGTGGACGATGCTCAGGTACGGTGTCCCCGTGTCTTCCAAGGCTCTACGAGACATCAGGGGCCCCGGCACGGAATGGTTCGTGATGACCGAGTCAGGCCTGACGGCGGCGACTACGGAGCGTATCGCGGCGATGTTGCGCCGAACGTATTCCTCGAATTCTTTTGCGGTCAGGTCTAGAAAAGTCTTGACCCGCCAACCCGGATATTCGTCGTAGACGTAGACGGGTAGCAGATCTCCAATGTCCGGTAGATAGCCTATGCAGCGCCCGTCGTAGGCGGTCTCTTGTTTGCCTCGAAGCTCGATTCCCGCCTCGCCCACCACAGAGTATTCATCGACGAAATCGTATTCCAAGGGGCGAGGCTCCTGGCAGAGCAGGTGTATTTCGTGGCCGGTGCGCACCAGGGCGCGACAGAGGTTCTGTACGTAGATGTTGCTCCCGGAACCGGAGAGCATATAGCCGTGGGTCATGAGTAGTAGCACAGGCGGGAGGATAACAGAACTACTCTTCTGGTTGATTGGACGGGTCAGAGAATGTGCTCTCCTGTAATGTTGCCCGTGTTGCGGTGAGCGACGAGTTTAAGAAAACAGCGAAGAAACTACCAGGGCAAGCGTCAAGCCGGCGCCTATCCACAGCAATGCGAACTGCGCTTCACGTTTCGAAGATTGTTCCGGGCTTTGATAGTGCAAGAATCTGCTGAGGGCCGGACCCGGGAATCCTCCCAGCGCACCGAAAATGAGCTGTTCCGGCAATGGGATGTCTGGAGGGTTCTCTGCGATCCCAACGAGCCATTCCGGCACGGGTACTTGTTGGCCCAGGGACAAGAGCAAATAGAGGATCGAAGCGACTAAAAGCCCGTAAGCCAGAAGTATGACGGCAGAGACAGGTTTCCTCAAACGCTTCGGAAGAGTAAGTAGAGTCACGCCTCCCGTACCCAGCAGTATCCCCGAGAACGTAAATAAGATTTCCGGCAATAAAGAGCTCGAAAACGCGTCGGTGAATATAGCGATGGCGGTGACGAGTGGAATAAAGGTTACGGCGAGGATTACCCATACCGCCTTCATAGCCTTCCTGTCATATTGTTGCACCGTGTTGCCTCCCGTATGCCTCTTCGTGAATAATACCTTGCTCTCGGGTGTGGAAGGGCGCGGGATAAACCTTGAGAGCTTTCTCAGGTGCCTGAGAATACATAGACCAGGAGGATGATCGTCGCGCCTATTCCTATAGCCAACAGGGCCATTCGGACTTCACTCCTTTTCGAGGCTTCGTCCCACGGTTTCTGGAAGAATCGGTTTAAGGCTGCAGCGAAAACCCCGACTACCAGCCCGGAAATCATCTGGAACCAATGGCCGACTTGAGGCGTGAATTCTGGGAGTCTCTTGGCGATCCAGACCATCCACCCCGGCATGGACGGAGCATTGAAGAACACCCACATGAAATACAGCACTCCGGCGAACAATAGACCGCACGCCAGAGCTATCGTGCCCGCTACGGGTTTTCTCCATCTTTGTGAAAGAGTGAGTAGGTTTACCACACCGAATCCCACCAACATCCCGCCTACCCAAACGAGACTCTCGATCATTGCGGGAATTGGAAACGCATTGGCGAACGCGTCGGCGAACGCGTCGGCGAACGCGTCGGTAAACAAGGCTATGGCTGCCACGAGGGGTATAAGTAGCGCGGTCGAGACTGCGATCACCGTTATCTTTGCTTTGTCGTCGGAACGGCGTATTTTGTTCCTCCTCGTCGCGTTTCATCATGATACCGATTCTTGCGGTGCGGATAAACGACAAGTTAGGCTGTAATATTCGGTGGACGAAACTTATTATTTGCTAGGAGGAACGCTTTGGCGCGTACAAAGGTCGCTTCGATACCCGAGGTTGGAGACAAAGCTCCGGAGTTCAACCTGCCGAGCGCCCAAGGCGGCCAGCTTAGGCTGAGTATGCGGACCGCTCGGGGTCCGGTAGTGGTGGTGTTCTACCGGGGGACGTGGGCCGAAGAGGATGTGGAGTACTTCAAGGCTCTGGCGGAGAAGGAGGATGAGATCAATATGGCTGCCGCCTCCGTGGTAGGGATCGGCGTCAGTGGTCCCGAAGAGGCGAGGGACTTTGTACGGCAGAGCGGCATCAAGTCCTACGTGCTCTACGACTACGCGAAGGTCGCGAGCGGGGAGTGGGGAACCCTGCAGAAAGACAAAGAGCACGGTGAATATGCCCGTCCGGCGGTCTTTATAGTCGGGGCGGATCACGATGTCGTCCATGCCTGGACCGACGAACGACCTGACGCGGAAGAGCTTCTGGCGAAGATCAGTGAGATCACCGGCCTCCCCAAACCTGTCGAAGAAGGCGATGAAGAGGAGAAGCCGAAGAAACCCAAGAGGGCCGCCAAAACGGACGAACCCACTGAAGACAAAGCAGAAAAATCCAAGGGTGAAGAGAAGCCAGAGGGCGGAGAACCGCAGAAAGAGCCCGAGAAACCCGAGGCTCAGGACGAGAAGCCTACCGCCGAGGCGGAGAAAGAGCCCGTAGCGGAGAAAGTGCCTGAAGAGAGCGTCGAAGGCCAGGAAACACCCAAAGCACAGACCGACACCGACGAGGTCGCTAGCGAGCCTGTAGAGTCGGGTTCTGAGGGGTCATCCGAACAGGGAGAATCGGAGGCGCGCACCGAGGACGAGAAGAAGGCCGGGGAGTAAGAGCTCGTGGGTAGGCCGCATCGTTTCGAGACCGGACAGAATCATTCGCCGGAACCGGAAGTTGCGCCGGAGTTGTCGGTTGAGGATTCGGTGGAAGAGATCTCCGAGCCGGAGGAACTCAAGGTGCGGTTGGCGATCAAGAACCGCCACATTCAGGAGCTATACGAAGAGCTGGCCGGCGCCCGGCTCTCCGCCGATGAGGTTCGGGCGGTCCGGGAAGTGGGGCAGCGCTCAATCTCGGCCCTCGAAGAGGAGCGAGACCTTCTACAACGACTCGTCCAGGAACTCGAAGACAACTTGCAGCGCGAGAGCGAACGAAGGCCAGAGCTAGAGCGCGCACTCAGCGAACGGGATGCTGAGGTGAAGGAACTTCGCGAGAAGCTCGAAGAGGAGTACGAATTGCGCCGCCGGATGTCCGAGCCGAAAAACCGGCTGCGGGCCGGTATAGAGTTGTTCAACGAATCCGAGCACCGAGGCGCCGTAAGCACCCTATCCCGGTCCATGGGACAGCCGGAAATACACGCCGCACTCGAACAGGGAGAGGAGCCGGCAGTGATCCTCAACTTCACCTGGCAGGGCATCACCTGGCAGACCTACGCCGCGAACCCTGGGCTCGCCGTCGAGGAGCCTCGCGTCTACCTTGCAAGCTCGGGCGAAGACCTCTCGGGGGTCGAGAGAGCGCACCCGAACGCCCACGTCGGGGCGGGCGGAAGGGTGTTTCTGGGGGTGTAGCTTGGAGGGCGTGGAGTTTCCATTTTATACGGGTGAGGTTCCTTACCTGAGTACCGAACAAATGGTCGAAGTGGATCGGCTTATGATAGAAGACTACGGCATCGCCCTGATCCAGATGATGGAGAATGCCGGTCGCAACCTGGCAAACCTCGCCCGCAGCCGATTTCTCGACGGAGATCCCCGGGGCAAGAGCGTGATCGTGATGGTTGGCAGGGGCGGCAACGGCGGCGGCGCTCTGGTGTGCGCGAGACGGCTGCACAACTGGGGCGCGCAGGTTCGGGTGTGCCTCGCCAAGCCCGAAGGAGACTTTAGCGGGGTGCCAGCGCACCAACTGGACATACTCCGAAAGATGGGCGTGCCGATCGAACCACCCGCGACCGCCATAGGTGGTTCCTCGCCGGAACTCATCGTGGACGGAATAATCGGCTACAGCCTCGACGGCAACCCGCACGGGGCCGCCGCGAACCTGATCGAGCGGTCCAACGGACAGGACACGCCGGTGCTCGCGCTGGACGCTCCATCCGGCGTGGACGCGGGTACTGGCGAGGTCTTCTCACCGGCTATAAAGGCCACGGCGACGATGACGCTGGCGCTGCCCAAGAAAGGCTTGCGGACACCGGGAGTAGAGGAGCAGGTGGGGGAGTTGTACCTGGCGGATATCAGCGTGCCGCCGGGACTCTACGAGGGCATGGGCATCGAGTTAGACAGCATTTTTGCCGAGGGTGACGTTGTCCGGTTACGCTAGCCTTTGCGCTTCGGCGCTTTGTCCTCTTCTTTGTCTTTCAGTTCTTTGTCGTCCTTATCGCGGCCAAGCTGTTCCGTAAAGTCGTGTACGCCGCGTCCCATCGCCCGGAACATGCCGGTGATGCGTTTGGGACCCAGGATCAGGAAAACGACGAACAGT
>JBARZO010000222.1:0-2112 GCA_049650165.1 Rubrobacteraceae bacterium | reverse complement strand
ATCTACGCGGCGCCCAAAGCATCGTGGCGTTAACCGGCTCGGGCATCTCGGCTGAGAGTGGTGTGCCTACTTTCCGGGATGCCCAGACCGGTCTGTGGGCGCAGTATGATCCCCAACAACTCGCCACCCCCGAAGCGTTTATGCGAGACCCGAAACTCGTGTGGCAGTGGTACGAGTGGCGTCGGACGCTGGTCGGAAAAGCCGAACCAAACCCCGGCCACTCCGCGCTCGCGGAGCTTGAGCGGAAGTCCCCGAATTTCACGCTCGCCACACAGAACGTGGATGGATTGCACCGGCGGGCCGGCAGCGAAAGCGTCCTGGAGCTGCACGGCAACCTCCTGCGGACGATATGCTCAGCCGAGGGGATCGAATCGGAGCCGTCCAGCGAAGAACTGCCGCCCGTCTGTACTAATTGCGGTTCGCCGCTAAGGCCGGACGTAGTCTGGTTTGGAGAGATGTTGCCCCGGGGAGTTATGGAGGCTGCGTCCGGGGCGGCGCGTAGTTGCGAGGTATTCTTGTCCGTCGGAACGTCGAGCCTCGTGTATCCGGCTGCGTCCCTGCCGTACGAGGCGCTGTCGGCGGGAGCCACGGTAGTAGAGATTAACCCGGAAGAGACGCCGCTCACCGGCCGGGCCGAATACGCGCTCGCGGGCAAGGCGGGTGAAGTTTTGCCGGTCCTGGTCGCAGCCCTATAAGTTCGGGTAAGTAGTTTCACTTTCAATTCATCGGGCGTCCGTATATTTGCTTGGTAAACGAGTGTAGAGGAGCGATATGTCTTTTGAAGACCTACGTCAGAGCCCGATGATGGAGCACATGCTGGACGCCCTGGAGGAAGGCGAGGACATCGGTCACTATGGCCGGTTGACGTTTGCCATGGTCGCCCGTTATTTCGTGGAGACCGAAGAGTTGGTGGCGCTTTTGGCAAAAGACGATGACGCCAGCGAGCAGGAGGCCCGCGCTCTGGTGCAGCAGGTCGAGGAAAAGGACTACAATCCACCCCGGCAGGAGAAGATCCTGCAGTGGCAAGAGCAGCAGGACTTCCAGATCTGCCCGACCCCCGACGACCCTGATTCCTGCAACGTCTACAACGAGCTCACTTTTCCGGAGGGCCTGTACGAAGATATTCAGGAATACAGGGAGGAGAAAGCTTAAAGAGAGCCAGAACTGGTTTCCGCCAGACTTTCCAGTGGCGGCCGTTCTTCAACGGGAACACGGCGAGTGGCTAAGCTCTCCGGGCCTGGCAGAAATAGCGGCCCGGGGACCGGCCCTCTCGTAGATGACTGAGGAGCCCGGCTCGCCGCTGCTGACTGAATAGCGTAGGCTACTTCACTGTCGTTGCGGTACGAAATGGCCGAACTGCCTTCCAAATGGGACTGTGCCAGGGCTCCGACCCCAGAGTGCTCTGCGGCATCCAGCAAGAGGCTGATGTTGACGCCGGGACCTACGGGGAACGGCAGTGACCTCAGCAATTGCCGGCGGCCGGCGAAGTTCATGCAAAGTGGGTGCGTGAAGCCTGCCAGCTTGGGGTGGTAGAGGTTGATCAGGGGTCTCGCAACAAGCTCGGAGAGTGGATCCGGGGTGGAACCAAAACCTTTTACCAGCGCCAGGTCTTCGCGCCCCATCAGCGGGCCTAGAAGACCGAAGATGTTATCGACTATATTGCCTTCCCTGGCTGGGTCCAGAACTACAATGAGTTGACCCCGAGCAGCCGAGAGCCCCCGCCACAGGATGTCGCCGTAGCCTCGTATCGGGCCGAAGTGCGGCATCAATTCCTCCGCCCGATGAATTGCCGCGGGAGCCAGCATCCCATCAGTCGCCGGTGACGGGTTTATTACCAAAACCTCATCTAACAATCCGGAATGCCGCAGCCAGGCTAGATCTCTTAGACTTTCAGACGTATATCCTTCATCGGTGAGTATGAGGCTGATGGTAAGATGCTTGGTTTCAAGTAGTCGCGCAACATCGAAGTCCGAGGACCTGTAAGTGTTGCTGTGGAACCACGAGGCTAGCGCGAGATCCTGGGCCAGTCCGCGGTCTGCGCGGCCATTCTGGCGGGCCGAAGTTTTCACTTTCACTGCTAGCGGACGTTCGATAGCTATGCCTCGCTGCCGG